>DATFET010000412.1:0-4219 GCA_035250835.1 Anaerolineales bacterium | reverse complement strand
CGGGTGTCGCGTCATTGCAGTATGCACAGGAGGCGAACTGGAGAAGCGCGCCAAAGAGAACAATATCCCGCTATGGACGTTCGAACACGATGGACAGCCGCGCGCCGCGGTGGGATTCTCGTTCGGTTTGCTGCTGGCTTTGTTCGAGCGATTGGGTTTTATCTCAGAACAAAAGGAAGCAATGGCGGAGGCGATCGCGTCCATGAAGAGGTCCCAGACGCGTATCAAGGTGGATATTCCCACGGTAAAGAATCCTGCCAAGCGCTACGCGGGGCAGTTGATGGGCAGGTGGGTGACGATCATGGGCTCCGGGCTGCTGAGCACGGTTGCCCGCCGCTGGAAAGGGCAGATCAACGAGGTTGCCAAGGCGGGCGCCAACTTCGAGCTCATTCCCGAGGCCGATCACAACACCCTGGCAGGGACCCTGAATCCAGAGGAGACACTCAACGCTCACACGATGACCCTCTTTCTGCGGGCGCCTTCCGACCATCCGCGCAACCGTCTGCGCTCAGACCTGACGCGTAAGGCGTTCATGCTCGAGGGCATGAACACCGATTACGTGGATGCGCGTGGCAGCACGCCGCTGGCGCACATGTGGACGACCATCCTGTTTGGCGACTACATGGCGTACTATCTGGCAATGGCTTATGGCGTGGACCCCACTCCCATCCAGGCACTGGTAGATTTCAAGCAGGCAATGGCGGAGGCGAAATAAAAGTATCACCGCGAAGACGCGAAGCTCGCCAAGATTTATGTTTTTAGCCACAGATGAACACTGATTCTCACAGATGGAAAACCTGTGAGAATCAGTAAATCGGTATTCTTGTTTTGGCGGGGAAAAATCAGTGTTATTGAGTTACTTTCAACAAAACCGTCTGGTGGGCGGCAACGCGCAGCGGCAGGCCCGCTTTGAAGTCGGCAATATCCTGACCCGTCCATAAGTTCCGGGAGAGCTTTGGAGAATCGAGCAGGCCGATGTCGCGGGCTTTGACGGTGATCTCCTCCAGGCTCGAGCCGCGATTGATAACGGAAACAGCCAGCGACTTGTCCGCGAGCCGTTTGCTCCAGACCTCACATGAGCCGATCCGTTGGACGCGCTGCGCGGGAATCCCGAGCGCGTCCTGATTGACATCCAGCACCTCGCGGTTCATCAGCAGGGAGGCGGTTTCCGCATCCATTGTGCGGACGTCGCAGCCGATCATGAGTGGGGAGCAGGCCATGGCCCACAGCGACATGTGCGTCTGATATTCGACAAACGACATGCCCGTCCCACCAATCTGACCCTTGCCCTTAAGACCTACGACCAGCATATCGAGGTCGTTCCAGCCGCCGGGACCCCCATAGGCGTGGACATCCTGCGCGATGTCCATGGATACGTCAATGCCAACAGCCCGCCAGCCGTCCATTTGAACGTCCACCCATGAGTCGAACACATCCCCTGAGACGCGCCACATATGACCGCCGACCTGTCGCCCCCATAAGTGCGGAGCCTGATTGCCCCATTCGCACAGCGAGAAGAGGAACTCGCGTCCGGAGTTGCGGAGCGCTTTGCCCATGCGCGTGTAACGCTCGATGGCGATCGCCTGATCGAACAGCGGCGCATGACAGTAATCGTATTTGAGGAAGTCAATGCCCCACGATGCCCAGAGATGGGCGTCCTGATCTTCGAAGCCCAGACTGCCAGGGTAGCCGGCGCAGGTCTTTTCTGCCGCGTCGGAATAAATGCCCAGTTTGAATCCCTTGCTGTGGACCTCATCTGCCAGCGCTTTGATCCCGTTTGGGAATTTCTCAGGATCGGCGATTAGATCGCCATTGCCATCGCGGCGGTCTTTGATCGACCAGCAGTCATCGATAACGATGTAGTTGTAACCGAAGTCTTTGAGTCCAGTCGAAATGAGGGCGTCTGCCGTTTCGCGAACAACGGTCTCCTTGATGTTATGTCCGAAGGTGTTCCATGAATTCCAGCCCATGGGAGGTGTGGAGGCGAAGGAGGATGACATTGTGAAATCCTTTTATATTGAAAGTTTGAAACGATCAGCACGAGGAAATAGATATTTGCCTCTGGCTCATGGGTCTGAAAAATATTCCACCATAAGTAATATCAGTACTTCACGAAAGTTTAGAGGATACCCGAAAACAAGGGTGCGGGCGTTCGCCCGCACCCTTGTTTTCGGGCTTCTCTTGGTTGTTTCGTGATCTACTGAATATGCCGGATCAAATAAAACGTCAGCCGCATGGTAAGAGGAGCCAAAAATCCATAGGCTCGTAAAGTGACGTCACAAAATATATTTCATATCCGTCCCCAATTTTACAGGGGACGATCCTAAGTCTTCTTGATATACCTGACGCCTTCCAAGTCTTTGAAATGTTCATCTTGCGTCCACAGAGTGGCATCATTTGCACGAGCGGTGGCAAGGATGATGCTGTCTGCCATCGGAATTTTATGTTCCATGGAGAGAACGGCTGCGGTGAGCGCAAGTTCTTGGTTCAGATCTATGGTGTAACATGTAGACATCCAGCCAATTGCACTTAGAGCTTCCTCTTCATCACGCTGTTGAACGATCTTTTTATAGACTTCATACATGCTGATCGTTGGGACAATCAATTCATTGGTTTTTCGAATCACGGGTGCAAAGTATTGACTATTTTTACCCTCGCCGAAATATTCCAGCCAGCCTGATGAGTCTACAACATTCATATCCTGTCTTCCTCTTCACGCTCTATGGTTGTATCAATTCCCTTCAGAAATCCCCGCGCCTTTTCGATAGGTGGTACGACTACAACTCGCAAGCTGTTTTTGTAAGGAATAAAAACTATTTTTTGCCCGGGCTTTAAGCCATACCGTTCCCGAACCTCCCTCGGGATGACGACCTGGTATTTAGAGGAAATTGTCACAGGATACATGCTTTACGTCTCCTTATCGAACAGATTTCGTAAAGGGATTATAGCATATCTCCCAGATCCGGCTTAATTCTCAAGTGTAATATATTTCCTGCGCGGATTGATTCCCACGATCCCTGCGAAGTATCCTTGAATGGTTTTGATATCTGTTTCCATATCGTCAGTGGGATGAAATACCTGTCCGATACGGACGGTTTTATGTTTTCCATCCACGACTGCCATGACGATGGGAATCCCTGCTCCTTTGGCGATGTGATAGAAGCCGCGCTTCCATTCGACCACCTGGTGACGCGTCCCTTCGGGGGCGATGGTGAGGATAAATTTCCCCGATTCATTGCACTTCCTGATCATCTGCTCCACCAAGCCCGTCGATTTCCTGCGGTCCACGGGCACACCGCCGCAGTAGCGGAAGAACCAGCCAAATGGAAAGCGGAACGCCTCTGCCTTCGCCATGAAACGGACATTGGCCCGCAGGCTGAAGATCACCCCCAGGAACAGGACAAAATCCCAGTTGGAAGTGTGCGGCGCGCCGACCAGGATGAACTTTGGGAGGTCCGGCAGTTTACCTTGCACCTGCCAGCCGAACCGTCGCATCATGAACTTTGCATAATGGTGATAGAGTGTACTGAGAACTGGTGTATTGAAAATCGTGACGTTCATTTTTTCGAGTCTATCATATTCGCCAGTATTCCCCTCCGCCGCCCTCGCGTCGCATCAACCCGAAGCCAACGAGCTCGCGGCGTAAGGTAGCGGTGTCTTCGTAATAACGTTTCAGAATCTCATTGACCTGCTTCTCACTGTAGCGCTTCTCCACATCAAAGGCCTTAACAACATAGCGAAGGATGGCCTCCAGTTTTTTTCGCTGGGATGGAAGTGTTTTCAGGCTGCCATCGCGGCGCGAATAATCCCGGATCACCTTCTTGTCGTAGGCGTCGGCGTCCACTTCGGCGGCGACATTGGACAATTCACTTTTCGTGAACATGCTGCGCGCCTTTTCCTCCAGCATGGATTGGTCCAGCTGGTAGACGTTGTAATAACTTTCCGAGCGCGCCTGGACCAGTCCCGCCTCCGACAGCCGCGCCAGGTGGTGCGAGACTGTGGAAGATTTGAGCTGCAGCAGCTCAGCCAGCTCCTCCACACTGTAGGATTTTTCCGCCAGCAAACCGACGATCTTGAGGCGGTTCGAGTCAGCAAGCGCCTTGAAGAAGGTAACTAGTTCTTCGTTTGAGTTTTTCATTTTTATCCATACTCTGCTGGTCGAGTGGGTTGAGCGTAAGCGAGACCCGTATCGAGATCAGCATGAAACAAAGGTTCTCCT
>DATFET010000411.1:0-2864 GCA_035250835.1 Anaerolineales bacterium | reverse complement strand
ACAGCCTGGGGCGTACAGGCAGAGAGGAGAAGCAGCAGGCTGAGAAAAGTGAATGCAATTTTTCGGTTCATTGAAGAGGGATTCCTTTCCTGTGGATCAGCAGCAATTATTACGAAAGGCAATCATATCGGCTAGTGAAGATTATCCCCATTTTTATGCTTATTCTCACAATATTTGTCTAAATACGCCCAACATAAGGGGTTCTCCAGGAATACCCTTTTTGGCTGCCTAAGTTCAAAATCTCTTGATATTCAGGACTGGAGAATCGAAAGGGCGACCCGGTCAGGTCGCCCTTGGGATTTAGGGGAGTCCTACTCGTCCGTGCGGGTAGGGGCTCCAGTCACACAGGTCGATGTTGTATGTGGTTTCCCCGGGGTAGATCGGGAAGGTGATCATCAATCCGCTCGAGTCGGTGAAGGCACCTTCGAGATTGTAGTCCGGTGCCCAGGCCCAGACGTAGTAGTTCCCATTGGGGAGCAGGGCGCTGTAGTAGTTCTGCGCCTCGGGGATGGAATACTGGATCACCTCTCGTGTGGCGGCGTTCTCGAAGTAGAGTGTCATCGGCGGGTTGAACTCGCTGGGGTAGCACAGGCTGCCGGTCACTTCGCCATGGGGCAGCACTTCCTTCGTGACTTTGATATCCACATAGAAGGCTTTCTCGGCATTGTTCCCGTATCCGAACAGGGCGCCGGAGGGGTTGCGCAGCATCCAGTAACCGACCTGGCGGCCGAGGGAATTGGGAGCCGTCAGCGTGACCGACACGTCCACCGTCTGACCGGGGGCTACCCGTCCGGGCAGGCGCACCGACGTGGTGGGACCCATCTGAGAACCGTTTACGAACACCAGGTAGTAATCAGACGTCCAGGTGCATGTGCCGCGGTTCTGCAGGCGCCATGTCTTGGTGAACACTTCACCGGGACCCATCTTCGACCCATCGGGAATGGTCACATCCTTGAGGAACATGACCCAGTCGCAGTACACAACGGCCGTGGATGTCGGGGGTGGCGTATTGGTCGGCGGGATGGGTGTGCTCGTGGCAGGGACAAATGTCGGCAGTGATAGCGTGGGCGTGGCTGTCGGCGCGGTCTGGGTGGTCGCGCCCAGCGTCTGGGTGATCATCGCCTGGAGCGTGGCCTGCGAGTCTGGCTGTGAGGACACCTTTGGTCCGAGCAGTGGCATGGCAAAAATCGTAACCGGAAGACAGGCCATCATGGCCAGGGCAATAATGCCGAAGAAAATAAGAATTCTGTTGGTCGTGAGTTTCATTTTGCACCTCCAATATCTTGCTGGCTGATGGACGGTGCCGTGATGACAAATGTTCCCCGTAAAGCGCCATGTTACCAAACTGTCACATAAAGAACTCCGGGCTGAAGCATAGGTAATTCTCGAACCTGCCAAACGGCACGTTGCTCATAAAGATCGTGGAAAAAGAATCGATCTGGTATTTATGCTCGATGAAGTAGCGGACCGCGCTGGCGTTGACCAGCGGGACCTGCGCGCCAAACTCCCTGCCCTTTTCAGCCATCAGGCTTTCCGCATGGGCAAGCACCGCGGGGAAATCGTCTTCATTCAGCAAAGCAAAAGGCCCGTTTCCCGAGCCGACATAGCCGTAGCCCGCGATGGATCCGTTCCGCCTAAAGACGAAACCCTGCCGCCTGGAGGCGATCCAGGCGTGGACCGGTTCGCGCCTGTGGGCGAGGATCTCCCGGTCGATGCGATTGATCTCCTGCTGATGGATGCTCAGGTCCATCGGCTCAATCTCGAGATCAGTCCGGACATCCACTTTCTCGGCTTTGCGATAAAAATACTTCAACGGGAAACGCCCGTAGACGCCGGCCTTCATATAACGATACATGGCCCGCTCGTCCAGCGTGGCGATGATCGTGCGGTAGCGGGCGCCTGAGTCGGGAAAGGCGCGCGACAGCAGCCCGCCGCCGACCCCGGCCGATTGCTGACCCGGCAGGACGAAGAACTCGGTCAGCTCCTGCATGCCGTCGTGCTCGATCGAACGCGCGTAGCCGACGGTTTCCCCGTCTCGTTCCGCAACCCAAAACTGGGAGGCAGCCTCCGCCAGGAACTCGAACATGGGCCTGCGTTTCTGCCACAGCGAATCGATACCCTCGGGATCGTTCCCTCCGGTGATCGCCATCACATTCATGCGCGTACTGTAATCCATGATCGATTCGACAAAGATCTCGAACACAGCCTGCGAGTCTTCCATCGTCCCCGGGCGGTAAGTAATTTTCATAGACGAGTGCCTTTCCCACAGGAGTATAACAACCTCTCCTCAGCAAGGATAGACCGGACATATCTTCGTCCGGTCTTTTTTTCTTAAAAACTGATATTAAGCACCTACCTATGGATTCAGGCATCCCGCGCGGCGTGAATTACCCGAAAACAGCGTAAGGTGAGTTAAAAAGGTTTATCATTTTAGGATAACAACAAATCGAGCTTTTCTATTTGTTGTGCAAATCACAAAACTGCGGGTACAATACAGTCCAACTAAATTTTTCCCCCACCTGGAATGGTGGGTACCTCTATCTAAAGGAGAGTTTCCCCATGTTTCATACCATCATTATCGTCGGCAATGTAGGCAAGGATCCTGAAATGCGCTACACCCCTTCCGGGCAGGCAGTTACATCCTTCTCTGTAGCAACCAACCGCCAGTATACGACTGGGAACGGCGAGCAGGTTAAGGAGACCATCTGGTTCCGTGTCACCACTTGGGGCAAGCAGGCAGAGATCTGCAACCAGTATATTCGAAAAGGCACAAAGGTATTGATCGAAGGCAGGCTGACACCCGATAAAGCGAGCGGCGGACCCCGTATCTGGACCAAGCAGGACGGCACCCCGGGCGCCTCGTT
>DATFET010000405.1:0-22044 GCA_035250835.1 Anaerolineales bacterium | reverse complement strand
TTCGCGGGCTGCCACGGAACAATATGCCACTGAGGAGTCATTGGCAGGTTTCCTGGGTCTGTTCAATGGGTTGAGTACGGGCGCCGCGTTCCTCACATCGCTCCTGCTGGCAAACAGGCTGTATGCGCGCTTTGGCATCATGGCATGTATTCTTGTCGTTCCCATTGTCTATCTGGTCGGTTTCACCAGCCTTGTGATTGCACCGGTTTTCTACATCATCGTGGCTTTTCGCTTTGCGCAGGTACTTGCGATTTCGGGAGTTGGCGAATCGGCCTGGGTTGCCATGTTCAACGTAGTGCCTCCCGAGCGGCGCGACCAGGTGCGGGCGTTCATCAGCGGCGTACCTGAGCAGGCGGGAATCTTCATCGCGGGCGGCATCCTCATCATTGGCGAGCAAGCTTTCACACCACAGCAGCTTTATATTGTTGGCTTGCTTGCCGCATCTGCCTGTACTTATATTATCTACCGGGCGCGGCGCGGCTACAATCTCGCGCTGCTCGAAGCTCTGCGGGCCGGGAGACCGCACCTTTTCTTTAGCGAGGAGCAGCCTTTCGGTGGTTTCCATCAGGATGCCGCCGCGGTTCAAACCGCACTGGACCGGCTCAGGGATCCCGATCCCGTGATCCGCCGCGTCTCTGCAGAGATTCTGGGTCACCTGTCCCTGCCAGAGTCTGCGAGCGCGCTCGTTGGTGGATTGGGCGATCAGGACCCGCTCGTGCGCGCAGCCTGCCTGCGGTCCCTGGCGCGATCGGGTGCTGAGTCTGCTTTGCTGGATATCGCCGCCTCTCTTTCGGACCTCGAGTCTGAGGTCCGTTTCGAGGCGGTATCTGCACTTTCGGCTCTGGCAGGTTATCCATTCGGTCTGACGACCTACCTTGCTCCGCTGTTGGACGATGAGAGCGCGAAAGTCAGCACCCGCGCTGCCGCCTCCCTGCTGCGGACAAATCCCGGACATGATCGGGCAAAGAAACATCTGCGACAGATGGCTGTCCTGGGTGATTTCGAAGCGCGTACCCATGCCATTGCGGCGCTCGGCGACTGGGGTGATATGGAAGCCTTCGAATTCCTTGCCAACGAGCTGAAGGATAGAGGACTTGCCCCAGCCCTCCGCCGCAATATTCTTGTTTCGATGAAGCGTATCGATGCTTCGAGGTCAGCACCTTACCTCGTCGATTCGCTTGGTAGCAAAGATAAAATAATTGTGGAGTCCTCTGCAGAGCTACTGGGATCGATCGGCGTGCCGGCGCTCGACTCCGTCCTGGCCTCATTGCAGGACGAGGGCAAAGCAGAAGGCGCTCTGTTGACGCTGAAACGATCGTCCCTGCCTCCTGCCGAGCCAATCCTTGAGTATGCGCGTGTGTCAGTCGCCCGCGCGGAGGAGTATGATGCCCGGATGCGCGGGGTCAGGGCCGCGGATGGAAATGAGGCAATGGGGCTGCTGGCTGAAGCCCTGAGCAATATGTCGCACGCGCACGGCGTACGCGCCGTGCGCGCCATCGGTCTGCTGGGTGACCGCGAAGCTATGAACACTGCCATCGAAAATTTGCAGGCGCCTGACGCGGGTCAGCGCGCCAACGTGCTCGAAGCGCTGGAGTCGATCAGCGCGAAATGGCGCGGCATCCTTCAGCCGCTGATGCGCCTGTGGGAGGAGGACCGTCCTGCACCGGCCGAAGTGAACTGGAACCGCCTGCTCAATGACCCTGATGAATGGGTCCGTGAATGTGCTGTGTTCGCGAAAAGTTACGGAGTGACAACCATGGATACGATAACCACATTATCCCTGATGGAGCGGATATTATTTCTCAAGCGGGTGCCATTGTTCGCCACCCTTTCACCGACGGATCTGAAACAGGTCGCCGCGATCGCATCTGAGGAGGTGTTTCCCGATGGGGAGGTGATCGCCTATCAAGGTGAACAGGGTGACGCCATGTTTGTGATCGTCGCCGGCGAGGTGCGCGTGTGTATTGAGAACGAAGGCGGCGAAATTGAGCTGGCGCGGCGCATATCCGGCGAATATGTGGGAGAATTGTCCATCATCACCCGCGAGCCGCGCAATGCGACCCTGATCGCTTCTGGTGATGTACGCGCCCTGTGCATCGACCAGAAGACATTTGAAGGTTTGATCCGCGAACGTCCAGAAGTGAGTCTCTTCATTATCCAGGTGCTGTCGAAACGGCTGAAGGAAGTGATGGAAAAGAAATAGTCCGTGTTCGCTCTGCGCGCACCGTACACTGCCAGCTTATAAAAACAAAGGTAACTCATGAAATTACAACATCGCTTTGTATCCCTGCTCTTCATCACAACTATACTTTTGTCTGCCTGCGGGAATACAATCCCAACACCTCAGATTGATAATACTCCCACAACCCCAGGCGGTGACGAACTGGCTCCCATTGACCTGCCGGTCGGATATGGCTCGCGCGGCTCGTGGTTCGAGCTGTATTTTACCGATCCTGCGAATCCAGTCTCCTCTCAGGGTACGGGCGGCGTGGACGGTCCACTCATGGAGGCGATCGACGCGGCGCGCTTGAGCATCGACATGGCCGCCTACAGCATCAGCTTGAACGGCGTCCGCAATGCGCTGATACGGGCGCATCAACGCGGCGTTACCGTACGCGTCGTGATGGAGTCCACCAACATGGATAACTCCGATCCGCAGCGAATGATCGAAGCGGGCATCCCGATCATCGGTGATAACCGCCAGGGATTGATGCATGATAAGTTTATTGTCATCGATCGCTCCGAGGTCTGGATGGGTTCGATGAACTTTACCGATTCAGGCGCGTATGATGATAACAACAACTTGTTCCACATCCGCTCCACAAAGATGGCCGAGAACTATATCAAGGAATTCGAGGAGATGTTCAACGACGATATGTTCGGTCCGGATGCCGTAGCGCAGACGCCCAACCCCACGCTCATAATCGATGGGACTCAGGTTGATACGTTCTTCTCGCCTGACGACCATGTACTAAACGCGCTTGTCCCGCTGCTCGAAAGCGCTCAGGAGAGCATCCACTTCCTGGCTTTCTCATTCACATCTAACGATCTGGGCGAAACCGTCCGCGCCAAGGCTGATGCAGGACTGACAGTCCAGGGTGTGATGGACGAGGAACAGATCAATTCAAATCAGGGTACCGAGTTCGATCCATTCCGTCAGGCGAATCTGGATGTCCTGATCGACGGTATCGATGGGCAGATGCACCATAAGGTTTTTATCATCGATGAAAAGATCGTCGTGCTGGGTTCCTATAATTTCTCCCAAAGCGCCGAGGAACGCAACGATGAGAATTTGCTGATCGTATATGACGAGCAGATCGCGGAGCAGTTCATCCAGGAATTTGAACGCGTTTATGGGCAGGCTCATGATTAGTGGCTCAGAGTTATGACATTGAATTTGCAGGAGGTTATATGAACGGGAAATTAAGGTTACTGGCAGTTTTTCCCCACCCGGATGACGAAACGCTCGGTCTGGGTTCCACGCTGGCGCGTTATTCCGCAGAGGGTGTGGAAACTTACCTCGTCTGTGCAACGCGCGGCGAGCGAGGCTGGTATGACAGTGAAGGCCCGGACCCGGGCTTCGAAGAGGTCGCCCGCATCCGCCAGGCGGAGCTGCGCTGCGCGGCAGAACGTTTGGGCCTTCACGAAGTCTGTTTTTTGGACCACATCGACGGTGACGTGGACCAGGCCGACCCGCAGGAAATTATCGCAAAGATCGCATCGCACATCCGCCGTATTCAACCGCAGGTCGTCGTCACATTCTCTCCGGATGGAGCGTACGGACACCCCGATCATATTGCGCTCTCGCAGTTTACGAATGGGGCCCTGGTCTGCGCGGCAGATGGCAGTTTTGAAGATGAACAGGCTCCCCACCGTGTTTCCAAATTTTATTACATGGTCGATTCAATGAATGTGGTTCAGGCAGCAAATGAAGCCTTCGGAGGCATCAGCATGGAGATCGACGGAGTCGTCCGCAGTCATGTCGGCTGGCAGGACTGGCAGATCACAACATGGCTCGACAATCATCGTTATATGGGGAAGGTGCGTGATGCCATCCGCTGTCACAAATCACAGCTTGCCGGCTATGGTCCGATAGCCGAATGGCCTGTGGACGAACTCTCAAAGGTCTTTGGCGTCGGACATTTCTATCGGGCCTTTAGCCTGGTCAATAGCGGACGTAAAGTGGAGACCGATTTGTTTGAAGGGTTAAGAGTATCGAGTTGAGGAAGCTTCTGTTATTTACTTTAGTTCTACTGATTGCCTGTCAACCCGCCAAAAGCACACCCACCGCATCGACTCCAACGAGCACAAATCCTCCCCCTGTCCTTACAGAAACTCCTATCCCACAGCCAACTACCATTGTCATGCAAACTCCTGTCCCGACCATCCCCGCTTCGGTAGTGGAAATGGATGGGGCACAAATCCCACCCGGCTTCTCCCTGATCAAATTTGCTGACCTCTACCGCCCAACGGGAATCGCATTCGATCCACAGGGACGGATATACGTCACATCTCAGGATGGGAATGTCTACCTCCTGACCGACGAGGACAATGATGGCCGCGCTGATACACGCGCCAATTTTGCTGTTGGGTACAACTTTCCACTGGGTGTTGCTGTTCACCCTTCTTCAGGAGATGTGTATTTGTCCTATCAGGGAGCCATCGTGGTATTAACGGATAGCAATGGGGATAACCGTGCGGATCAGGAAAGGATACTGGTCGACGACCTGCCGGTAGGCAATCACCAAAACGATCATCCGGAATTTGGTCCCGATGGCTGGCTGTATGTCGGTGTGGGTTCAACCTGCGACGCGTGTGAGGACGCCGATCCACGCAGCGCGGCGATCCTGCGCTTCAATGTCGAGACTGGGCAAAGTGAAGTTTTCGCCACAGGCTTACGCAATCCCTTTGACATTGCCTTTCATCCTGAAACTGGCGAGCTATTTGCCACCGATAACGGACGCGATGACCTCGGCATGGATTCTCCATTCGAAGAGCTGAATCATATTGTTCAGGGCGGGGATTATGGATATCCCAATTGCTGGAATGAACAGGATCAACCCGGCTGTGAGAGTACACTTCCTCCGGTGGCATTCTTTGAATCGCACTCCTCCGCCAATGGAGTGGATATTTATGGTGGGGGAACTTTCCCTGAGGAATATGTTGGGAATGCGTTTGTTTCCATATTTGGATCGTGGTTAAAGACGGGTGTGCAGACGGGGATTCAAAGAGTGGTATTTTCCCCCAATGAAAATACATACATCACTGAGACAAGCTGGTTTGCCCGCTTTCCGCAGGGAGTCATGCCGTTGCCTCTGGTTTTTGGTCCTGATGATGCTTTGTATGTGGGGGACTACATCAACGACGCGATTTACCGCATCTCTTACGGGATGCGGTGATTCGAGTTGAATCTTCAGGATGGCATTTCTGCCATGCGCTCTACCTCCATATGCGCTCCCAGTTTTTCGAAGATCAGGCGCGCTTCCTGCCATAGCTCTGTCCCACGCTCCTTGTTATTCCTGCGCAGTTCGTATTTTGCCCATTCCCGCAGTGTGCGGGCGCGCTCGCCTTCCATTTCCGCCTCTGCAAAGATGTCGGCGCTTTTGGAGAAACAGTCCTGCGGTTCGTACTCAATAGGCTCACCCAACCCGCTTTGCCTCAGGTGCACCGGTGTGCCCATTCTCTCACTGACCATGCCCAGGACTCTCCATGCCGCCCCGATGTTTTCGGGAACACGGTCTTCCTGTCCGAGGGCGAGCGCCTGCCGTGCGGAGTAATATGCCGTATCATAACTGTCCAGTCCCAGCAGAGCTTCTGCATAATAGTAATACGTATTGGGTAGACACCATGAGCCTTCCGTGCCAGCCATCTCGATGGCTTTACGAAGGTCTGCTTCGGCAGCAGCGTAATTTTTCAGTGCGACCTGTGCACCGCCGCGATTGGTCAGAAAGACGATTTCTCCATCACGGTAACCGAACTCACGGGCGATCTCCAGTGCGCTGTGATAACGATGAAAGGCTGTTTCATAATCTCCACGCGCATCGGCGATCACACCCAGGTTGCTGAGGATGTCCATGCCGAGGCGGAGGTTGCCGAGATCCTGAAAGATCCTGAGCGCAGACTCCCAGTGCTCTTCAGCCTGTTGATATTGACCCAATGTGTACAGGGAGGCAGCGATCAGGTTTAGACAGCGTCCCATTTCACTCGGTTCATTCAATTCCGTTATGATCGCCAGCGCCTGTCTGGCAAGGGCGATGGTCGTCTGTGCATTACCCAGCCTGTAATGTGCCAGACCCTCCGTCCTGAGGGCTCTGACGAGTTCAAGCCTGGCGTTGGCAGATTGGGCTGCTGCCTGAGCCTTCCCAGAAAATTCGAGTGTTGCGCTGTGATCTCCCATATATCCATGCGACGTTGCAAGACCCTCTAAAGCTGTGGAAAGTTTTTCAAGATGACCGCACTCCTCTGCAAGGAGTTTCATCCTCTCGAATATTTCAATTGCTTCTGAATAGCGCGCCTGCAAGTTCAGCACATCACCAAGCTGTTCACATATTTCCAGTTTTTGCTGAATGGATTCTGAACCGGAATCACCTTCATAAAAAGCCAGTGCCTTTTTATAGTAGCCAATCGCCGCGGCAGGCGCGTAGGCATCCTGGGCGCGCCGGCCGGCCTGGACATGCCACTCCGCAGCCCGTGGAGTGTCACCTGCTTTTTCATAGTGCTCACCGATGCGGCCGGCAAACTCGTTCACCCGTTCACCGCTCAGCCAGATCAACCCCTCGGCTGCCTGCACATGATAGACTTTTCGCAGGCGGAGCAGCACACTCTCATAAGCAACATCATGTAGTATGGCATGCTTGAAAATATACTCGGACGTCTCTGCAAAAGCAGACTCTTCGTGATTAAAGATCAATTCCTTTTTTCGCAGGGAGCCCAGACTGTCGTTGATCGTGTCCGCCTCTGTTTGGAGCTCGGGGTTATGCATCCGCTCGACCACATCGGTCCAGAAGACACGGCCGATGACAGAAGCCTGCTGCAGGATTTCGCGGTCATTTTCAGACAGGCTGTCGAGACGCGCCTGGAGCAGACCTGTCAGGGTGGCTGGGACCTTCAGACTGGCGAGCCGATCCATCCTGACCGTCCACACATCTGCCGTGGTGGCGATGACATCCCCTTCGATCAGCACTTTGATCAGCTCCTCCACGTAGAAGGGACTACCTTCTGCGCGTGCAACGATCATGTCGATCAGTTCATTCGGAATCTCAGGAACTTTGCGGAGGATCTCAACGACGAGGCGGCGGCAATCCACATCCGATAAGGGGAGCAGATCCACTCGCAGGTGACGAATCGGTTCCTTCCCCCAGTCCGGGTGCTCCTCAAAGAACGCTGGACGCGTCAGGACGAGGATCAGCAGGGGCAGGTCACGATGTGTCTGCAAAAGATAATCAATGAAGTCCAGGGAGTCACTGTCTGCCCAGTGAATATCCTCGAGGCAGATCACGGCAGACTGGCTCTGCATGACATTTTCAAGGAACTGTCCCATATAGTGGAAGGCAATATCGCGTATCTGCCGCGCATCGCCCAGGATGCCCTGCAAATATGGACTGGTGGAGAAATCGAATCCGATCAAGTGGCCGATAAAATGGGTGGACTTGACAATATCCTCAGCGCTCATGGTTTCTGCCAGGCCATTCTCAAGTTTCCGGCGGGCAGTAGCGGCATTGTCGCTATCCTGGATCTTGAACGCGGTCGATAACAGGTCGCGGATCAATGCATAGGGCAGGTTTGCGATTTCGAGGGACGCCCGCCCCTTGAAGATCTGCACCGACTGAACCTCGAGCCAGTTGGCAAATTCGTACAAAAGGCGTGATTTCCCGGTACCTGCCTCGGCAACTATGCTGACCAGATTCGTATGTTTTTCACGAGTGGAGGTTTCAAATGCAGACTTGACCTTTGCCAGTTCAACCTCACGTCCGATCGTGCGCGTTTCGATCCCCTCCACGCCTCGGGTCGCGACCCTGAAAGAGCGCGGCCGGACCGATTTCACATCATAGACTTTGACCGGCTCGCTCTTCCCCTTGACCGTGATCGCCTCCAGCGGCATGACTTCAAAAAGCCCGCGCACGTGACGGTAGGTGTCATGAGAGATCAAAACTCCACCTAGCGGGGCGGCATGTTCCACGCGGCTGGCGAGGTTGACGGTGTCACCGATGGCTGTATATTCACGAGTTGTTCCAACTCTTCCGAGCAGGACGGGTCCGGTGTTGATGCCAACCCGCATCTCGATTTTTTGCGCGGCGAGTCGGGCTTCCGCAGAGACTGTGCTTTGGAATTCAGCCTTCCATGTATGGATCTGAGCCTGCAATTCCAGCCCGGCACGGATGGCACGCTCGGGATCATCTTCGCGGGCGATAGGTGCTCCGAATAAGGCCATTACGGCATCGCCAATGTGCTTGTCAATGCGTCCTCCCTGATCGAGGATTGCCTTGTCCAGGCGGGACCAGAGATCGTCGATCACCCCCGAAACCTCTTCCGGATCCATCATCTCTGCCATGGCGGTGAAGTTGGATACGTCGGCAAACAGAACCGTTACCTGTTTTCTTTGCTGTCTATCCTCCTGCTCCAGGGAACTTTTCTGTTGTAATGCGAGTAGTTTTTCCCGCATCGCCGACACCGCTGTATCGAGTAGATCGGTATTCCCGAGGGTATTTCGCTGGCTTTCAAGCCATGCAATGGCCTGTTGTAACGATTTTATTTCATCCATTTAGTGAAATTTTGAACGGTCAGATCAAGAGCTAAGAATTTGTAACCAAATCAATATAGAAGAAAGAGCAGAAATTAATAACAAGGTGCTATACTTTAATGCGATAGGTAGTGTCAATTATCGCCTGTTTCCAATATTTGTGCAATTGACGTTGAGTACTGTATTCTCGAAGACGCTGAGGCGATATTCCAGATTACACGATATACATGCAGGTCTTATTGTAATATGAGGAGAAATAGATGAAAAAGAGTTTTTTTTCTGTCCTATCCGCTCTGTTGGCATCCATCTTAATGACAACCTCTGCCCTGGCAGGCGGTTCGGTCAAACTGGGCGGCTCGGTCAGGCTATCGAATGAAAGTTTTAGTCTGGGTTCACTCATTGCCCGAGGGACGCTGACCGGTCTGGGCCGCGATGATGTGACGATCGTGCTTGAAGCCAGTGGTACTGCGGATATTATCTGTACCAATCCTGGCAGTAATGATGTGCCAGGTCATAGTTCTCCCAAGATTTCAGCCGTAGGCCACCAGGGACTGCCTGGCAACGATCCAACACGAAGGAATGGCAGGTATCTGTTCACCACGGAGACCGACGATCCCGAAACGATTACGTGGCAGGACGGAGGATGTCCCAATCCCAACTGGACTGCCCGTATGGAATTCGTCTACTGGACGAACGCCACAATCTACCTCTATCAGGGCGCTGATCCTGCCAACCTGGGCGCTCTCATCGGGAGTCAGAACTATGTATGCCAGACAACCAGGTACCCTGCGAGCGTAAGCTGTACCAGGGCTCCATGAGTTGTGAACTCATGATATGAAAAAATGGGTTCCGCCTGGAACCCATTTTTTGTTAGATGTTTCTCTTCATCGAAAATTTCAAGGCGGTTTTATAGACCTTGCTTAATTTCTCACTCAGGGCTTTTGCCTCCGGGTTGCCCTGCTCGGCAGCCTGGTCGACCTGCGCAACCAGACCGATCAGCGCCTCCATGAATTGATCGTTGATCAGTTCTGCATTGTCATCCAGCATTTTTTCGAGCGCTGCATCATCAGGGGCGTCGAGCAATTGTTCGACGAATGCCACTTCCGGGGGAGTCGAGGCTTCACGCAGGACTTCGACCATTTTTTGCAATTTGCCCATGCGCGTGTAGTCATTTTTTTCGGATGCCTGTCGCAGCATCTGGTTGACTACATCCACTGCGTCCTGTGTAAACCCGTTCAGGTTTTCCTGGACTGCTTTGACCACATCGTCTTGCGCCAGGAGGGATTCCACAAATTCCTGCGACTGCTTGTAGCGGGCCTCCAGTTGTTTGTCCATCTCGTTGGTGTAATCAAGCAGCTTCTCGCGGATGGATTCCAGGTTTGACTTCGCATCGCCTGAGGCTTTGTCGATTTTTTCCGAGAGGAGCTGGAAGAACTGGTAGTCCATGCCGCCGCGTGCCAGGCTGACGTATGCTCGAACGCGGGCTTCATTGGGAGATGCAATGACTAGATCCAGCAGTTTCTCGCGGGTCAATCCCTGTCCCGCCTCCTGCAGGGACGTAGTGGCGGCTTCCAGTTCCCCAACGGATTCCTTCAACCCGCGGCCGAATTCGGTTTCCTCCAGAAGTTGTTTCTGCAGGTCGATCATCGCTCGGGCGACGGGTTCCTGTCCGCTGCCTGCGGCGCCCTGCGCGAGACGGCTGAACAAAGCGAAGAACTGCTCGTCGAACAGATTGATATTTTGCTTGATGATCTCACTGCGGACATCGTCTGAGCTGGCTTGCAGAAGCCGCTCGATCAGTGCAACCCGCTCCTGTTGTTCCTTAAGCATTTCGGGCGTGACCCCGTCCTTGCCAAGGATCGTCTGGACCATGGATTCATAGGTCAGGTTTGGCGTGGGGTTCAGCAGGTATCCTTTACGCTTCTCGGGGGGCAGGCGGTCCATGATCTGCTTGATCAGGGGACCGATAATTTTTTCCTGCTCGTTGAGCGGGATAGCCAGCTCGGGAGGGAAGAAGGTCAACAGCAATTCCTTGTCGTTGTCATGATAGACAATTGGTGTGGCGAGGCGGCCCTGATATCCGCAATGCGGACAGCGCGCCATATTCGATACGCCGCCCAGCAACCTTTGTTTGGCTTGTGGATCCTGGGTTACGTCAAAGAGTTGTTCTACATTCGCCGCGATCATCTGGCGGCAGCGCGGACATGCAATTTGTGTTTGAGGCATGAGCTGATTTCCAATTTTGATTTACGATTTTCTACAGGGATGGACAACTGCCATCCCTATAGGATTTTACCCCAACAATTTTTCCAGGCGATCGATATAGCCTTCCATGACCGCGAAGGTGTCCTCCACAGGTTTGGGGGATGTCATATCGACGCCTGCTTTCCTGAGGACATTCAATGAATAATCGGAGGAGCCTGATTTCAGGAAGTCGAGGTAATTCTTCACCGCGCCTGGCTCGCCGCGCAGAATTCCAGCGGCGAGCGAGTGTGCAGCAGAGATCCCTGTTGCATACGCGTAAACATAATAATTCAGGAAGAGATGACTGAATGTCGACCAGGTCATGCCGACGCGTTCGCGGTCCATGTCAAAGTTGGGACCCAATCCCTCGGCGAACAGGTCGGCCTTCAGGTCGTTCATTGAATCGGCGGTCAGGGAGTCGCCGCGTTCGATCCGCTGGTGTGTCTCCAGCTCGAAGCGCGCCAGGGTCGGCATCTGGAAGAAGTAGCGGAAGAAATTCCCACCCACGGCTTCCTCGATCAAGGCGATCTGGAAGTTTTTATCGGTAACTGTATCGAGCAGGTGACCGCGCATCATCGCCTGATGGAAGTTCGAGGCGACTTCCGCGACGAACAGGGAATAATCGGTATAAACGAACGGCTGGTGTTTCCACGTGAGATACGAATGCATGGAGTGACCCAGCTCATGCGCAAGCGTGCTCATGCTGGTCATTTCATCTGTATAACTCATCATAATGAATGGATGCGTTCCCTGCGAGCCATAAGAGAATGCTCCCTCCGATTTTCCCTGGTTTGGATATGCATCTACCCAGCGGTCTTTCAGAATGCCCCGGCGAACGGTTTGCACGTATTCCTTCCCCAGTGGGGCGAGACTTTCACAGATCAGTTTCACACCCTTTTCAAATGGCACGTTCACTTTCCTTTTGCCGATCGGAGCCCACATATCGTAATAGGAAAGCTTTTTCAGTCCAAGCGCTTTACGCCTTAGATCGAAATAGCGATGCCAGACGGGCAGATTCTTTTTGAAGGTATCGATCAAATTATAGAATACATCAGTGGGAATGTTCAGGTCGAAAAGCGATGCTGCCAGCGACGACTCATGCTTGCGGGCGCGCGTGTAAAACACATTGGCTTTGATCGAGTGTGCCAGGTTGGTCGCCAGTGTGTTCCTGTGCTCAATATACCTATCCACGTAGTTTTCATACGCAACGCGGCGTACTTTGCGGTGCGGGTTGTGCAGCAGGTTGCTGATCGTGCCCTGGGTAACATCGAGAACTTCTCGGCGGCTGTCCTTCACAGGTTTGAACTTGACATCGGCGTTCATCAGCATGCTTGTGGATGAGAAAAATCCCTGTAATGGATCGCTGACCAGGCCGAGCACTTCCTCCACTTCTGCAGAACGCACATGCGCCTGCTTTCGGAAGAGATTTTCAAAACTGTGTTGATAGACTGCCAGTCCCTTATTCTGGCTCATCCAGCGATCGAGTTTTTTCTTGCCAATCTCGAAAACTTCGGGGTTCAAGAACGATACTGCCGATAATACCTGACCATACATGGCCTGTGCGCGTCCGCGCATTCCTGCAGATTCCTGGTTGGCTGTGTCCACGTTATATAGAAAGGTGGCATACATGTACGCAATGTCTGCTCGCGAAGCCAGAGCATAGATGACGTTGAGCGCTTCGAGTAAAACAGACGGACCTTCAGCAAGGCGACCCTGATAGGCCTTTACTTTCGAAATATCGTCAAGGATATTCCTGACTTCTTCTTCCCAGGCTTGATTGGATTTGAAAACACTTTCGGCATTCCAGGTGAATTTTCTATCCACCTTGCCTCGTGCGGGAACTTTTTTGAGCATTTTGTTTTGGTCCTTAAGGATGGATTCCCGCTTCAGACTCCCGAGCGGTTGGTTCCGTAACGATCGATTTTACCATTGGGTGTCAGGTCTTCCCGTCAGCGCGGCAGAGAGAAACAGATCCTTGCACCGGAGTCGGGCTTGGGGTCCGCCCAGATGCGCCCGCCGTGGGCCTCGACAATTGCACGGGCGAGATAAAGTCCAAGCCCTGCACCCTTTGTATTTTTAACAGCCCGGGTCGAGCGATAGAACCGGTCGAAGATATGGGGCAGGTCCTTAGCTTCGATCCCCGGCCCTTCATCGCTTACGCAGACAATGACCTGTTCAGGACGCACTGTCCCTGTAATCTTGATCTCGCCTTTTGGCGCGTACTTCAGCGCATTCGAAACGAGGTTGCTGACCACCTGCTCGATCCGTCTTTCATCGGCGAGGATGATCGGGAATTTCTCGGGGAACTCCGCGAGGATTGAATGATTATTGGATTGAGTGGTGAAGCGATCGGCGACGCGTTTGGCGAGCATGAGCAGGGAGACATCTGCACGGCTGAGGCTTAATCCACCTGCCTGAAGGCGCGAGGCATCAAGCAGGTCGTCGACCATTTTGCCGAGCCGGTCCGCTTCCTCTTCGATGACTGCCAGCGAATCGCTGATCGTAGCCTTGTCCCAGCGGGCATCGTCGCGCCGCAGCGTGGAGGCGTAGCCCTTGATCAGCGCCACTGGCGTGCGAAGCTCGTGACTCACGATCGAGATGAAGGTGGCTTTGATCTCGTCTGCTGTGCGAAAGTGGGTGATGTCCCGCACCGAGACAATGACATTCCTCAATTTGCCGTCAGCAGAAAGCAGGGGCGCATACGTCACGCCGACCGGCAGGGGAGGCGGCAGGGACCGTTCGAGGTCGCCTTCCACATACAGGGTGGCATTCGGAGTGAGAGGCCAGCCGCTGCTGATGGCTTCTTTCAGGGTCGAGCCTTGAGGCGGGCGCACCCAGGAAATCACTTCATCATGAGAGGAGTTCACAAGCTCATCGTGGGTCTTTCCAAAGATCCTTTCGAAGGCATCGTTCACCCGCTCGATGGTCAGGTCGGCATTGAGGATCAGGATCCCGTCCGCGGCGGAGTCCAGGAGCGCATCAAGACGCTGCTTCTCATACGAAACTTGCCCATATAACCGCGCGTTGAACACCGCGATCGCAGCCTGGTCCGCAAAGGATTGAAGAATCACACGATCGTTGGGTGTAAATAGGTCCTGATAATTCCTGAAGATAAAGATCACCCCGATGACCTGCCCATGTGCAGCGAGCGGCAGGGCAGTACCATTCAAAAGTCCCATGCTGGCAGTGTAGGTGAGTTCCTTTAGCATGCGGTTGAGCTCACTCACGTTCAGCTCGCGGACGTTTTCCTCCGCTAGCAGCGGGGTGAGGTAACTCAGAAAAGCGGAGGCGATCCCATGTACAGCCGCGACCCGCCATCCGTCTTCTTTCAGAGCGATGAGCCCGGCCTGCCCTGCCAGCATTTCAATGGCGATCCTCAATATGCGCGCCAGCAGCTTTTCCAGGTCGAGCTCCTGGGTGAGGGCACGGGATATTTCCAGTAGATAGTCGCGCTGACGGACGCGGAAATCGGGAAGCATAGGATGGAATGAGTAATTTTATCACCGCCAGGGACGGATAGTTGTCAAGTTAAAATATCATGCCAAAAATGAGAATCCTTCTTGGAACAGCCAGGAACGGTTATAATTAAAAGTAGCTTTTACATATTTCTGTCCTGCGGGTGCAATGATCCACAGCCTGGTTTGGTTGCTGATCCAGTGTGTAGGATAGGGTTGTGGTGAGCCAGTTGCGAAACCGACCGCCTAGTGTTGGTTTCGTTTTTTTATTTAAGCGACGGAACCCGCTGATCCACACAGGATAATGAATGAATAAATCAATTCTATCTCTCCTGATCTGTGGGGGATTGATTTTTTCAGGATTCGCAAGGGGGCAAGAGGCTCGAGCACAGGTGATTTCCTTCCCGGCAGAAATAAATAAAAGTTTTACACCGCTGAGTATTTCCCCAGGGGGTACCTCCCGCCTTCAGGTGACCGTGTTCAACCCGAACGCATTTCAATTGACCAGCGCGAACTGGACAGATAACCTGACCAGGATACGGCCCGGAATATTCATCGCCAATCCGGTGAATTTATCGGATACATGTGGGGGTTCGGTGACAGCCGTACCCGGGGGAACTGTTCTATCGCTAAGCGGCGGAACTGTTCCCAGGCAAATAGGATCGACGCCAGGCTCCTGTACTGTGTCTGTAGACGTAACCTCGACGACACCCGGCAACCTGATCAATACTATCCCTGCTGGCGCTCTGTCGTCCATGGGAGATGGAGAGACAATCAGCAATACCACACCTGCCAGCGCAACCCTGCACGTCGGAGGCATTCGCGCTCCCTCTATCAGTAAAAGTTTTTCTCCCAATACCATCCTGGTCGGTCAGACCAGTCAAATGTCGATCAGGATCAGGAACAATGACCCGAGCGCGATCCTGACCCAGGCATCGATTGTCGATTCTCTTCCAGCCAGTGTCATTCTTGCCGATCCAGTGTCTCCCTCACTCACAGGTTGCGGAGATTCAGCCACACTAACCGCCGTCAGCGGTGGCTCAACCGTGACGCTTAACGGCGCGGTGATCCAGGCAGCTTCAACCTGCACCATCCGCGTCAATGTGACTTCGGATGTATCCGGAATTTATACCAATACCATCCCGGCGGATTCTCTGCAAACCCAGCAGGGAGTTACCAACAGCGCGCCGGCCTCTGCAAATCTGAACGTCCAGGATATTGGCCTATCGAAGGAATTTTCCCCTCCCGGCTTTCTCGCCGGTGGTACAGCAACACTGACGATCACAATACGGAATCCGACAGGCACAGCTTATACCGGCGCGCAGCTCTCGGATACCCTGCCCGGAGACGTTTTGACGGTCGTTCCGGGATCTGCCTCCACAACCTGCGGTGGGACAGTCACCATTAGTCCACCGCGGACAGTGACCCTGAACAATGGAACGATTCCGGCCGGCACTCCTTCGGCACCTGGAACCTGTAGGATCTCTTTTCAAGTGACGGCGCCGGCAGATGCCAGCGGAGGATCGTTTACAAATAGAATCCCTGAGGGGTCGCTGACTACAGATCAAGGCGTCACAAATGACTCGCCTGCAACGGCTCAGGTGCGTGTCCATCCGCTCGGCGCTGGAATAGCAGCGAGCAAATCCTTTTCACCATCCACCATCTCGCCGCGTGGAAACTCGAGGTTGAGAATCAATATTCCTGCGCCGTTCGATACGGACCTGACGGGTTTTTCCATTACTGACAATCTTCCGTCTCATGTTTTTGTGAGCAACTCGTCACCCGCGACCCATAATAACTGTGGCGAATCTGCCGAACTCACCGCAGTCACCGGTGCGGCTTCGATTTCACTGACAAACGGAACAATCCTTGCAGGGACCACTTGTCAGATCAATGTGTATGTGACGAGCAATGCAACAGGCGTCCATACCAATGTCATTCGTCCTACAGATATTACGAACAACGAAGGCCGGACGATTCCCGACGACATTTCTGCCAACCTGAATGTGGAGCTGGTCAGCGATTTCAGGTTCAGCAAATCCTTCACTCCGCCTTTTGTAAACCCGGGTGGTATCTCCACTTTGAGGATTGCCCTCGAGAACAGGAATGCAGTGCCATTGGTGAACGTATCTGTCACAGATCCATTGCCTGGAGATGCGACGAATGGCGTTATTGTTGCTCCCAATCCGAATGCCAGCACAACCTGCGCCGGTGGGACAGTCACTGCGGTCGCGGGCTCACAGACGATCACCATGACGGGTGGTACCGTACCTGCCCAGCTGCTCGATGTTCCGGGAACCTGTACGATCCGAGTTGACGTGCAGGGAATCGGCTCACTGACGACGCGTACCAATACCATCCCCCTGGCGAATGCCAGCGGCACACTTCAAGGGACTACCACCGTCTTAAATCCGGCCCAGCCTGCCCGTGCAGACCTGGTGATCGGGAACCTGTCGATCGGCATCGTGAAAGGCTTCGACCCGCTGACGGTGTTTGGTGGTTCTGCGTCCACAATGAGCATCCAGTTGATCAACCCCAATAATGTAGAGATGACGGAGATCACATTTACAGACTACATGCCAACAGGAATGATCGTAGCCGATCCGCCAAATCCATCCGTTGGAGCTTGCGGTGGTACTTTAAGTGCAACTGCCGGCGCAGGTTCCTTTTCCCACAGCGGTGGCAGCCTGGGAGCAGCCGCGAGCTGCTTCTTGACTGTCCGCGTGACGATGACAGTCAATGGGAATCTGACAAACGTAATACAGGCAAATTCGGTATCAACATCCAGCGGTGTCAGCAATCCCGATCCGGCGGAAGCGTCCCTGACCAATCTGCCGGGCGCCAGCATCAGCAAGGCATTTTCTCCCAATCCAATCACTGCTGGGTCGGTTTCGGGGCTTACGATCACAATTCGGAATACAGGCACGGTTTCTTTGACTGGCATGGGATTTAGAGATCTGCTGCCCGGAGATCCTCCTGTTGGCCTGGAAATTGCCGGCTCGCCAGCCGCGGTAAATAATTGTGGTGGAACCCTCACCGCAGTTGCGGGCACGCAACTGATCGAACTCGTGAATGGTTCTTTGGACTTCAACTCATTTTGCACGATCACTGTAAGCATCACCGGCGACATTGCCGGAAGCTATACAAATACAATTGATGCGGGCAGCCTGATCTCGAATGAGGGCGCGACGAATCACGATGCCACAACTGACACTCTGGTCATCACCGACGGGTCGTCAGGAGGAGGCGACGGAGGTGGGGGAGATGGAGGCTCTGCGCCCGGCCAGCCAGTCAGCGGATTCCTTATCCCGGTCACCGGTTTTGCGCCGGATGCGGTCACCTCTTTGGACGAAGTCAGCCGACCAGTTTATGCCGACACAACATTCCGGATGGAGATACCGGTGATAAAGGTCAACGCGCCGATTGTGGGGGTGGAGATCAAAAATGGAGGCTGGAACGTATCCTGGCTCCAGAGTCAGGTGGGGTGGCTGAACGGAACCGCCTTCCCGACTAAGAAAGGGAATAGCGTCCTGACTGCGCACGTGATCAATGCAGATGGGAAGCCGGGAACTTTCTCCAGGTTGAAAAATCTGGGCGTTGGAGAATTTATCTATCTGTACAGTTCCGGGTACCGTTACACCTACATGGTCGAGTCAAATCAATATGTCAAACCTGACGATAGTACAGTATTCGAACATATCGATGATACATCTCTGACGCTGATTACTTGTGACCGTTATGATGAAGCATCGGGTACGTATCTCCAGCGGGTAGCGGTTCGCGCCAATCTTGTGGATGTGAGAATAGCAAAATAATCCCAGTCAGCGTTTGGTGGGAGTCAATGAAAAAAATCGCCTCCATACCGGGGGCGATTTTTTTCATTTTTATCTATAACCGCAAGCTCTGTTCCTTCTCTGCCGCTGTGATCGCCTGTTCGAAGATCTGCAGGCCTTCGTCCGCTTCCTGCCGGGTAATGCAAAGCGGTGGGGCGAGGCGGATCGCCGATTTGCCGCAGCCGAGCAGGAGAAGACCATGCTCGAAACCCGCGTTCTCAACCCTAGTGCGGATCTCTTCGTTGGGTTCGCGGGTGCTTTTATCTTTTACAAACTCCACACCGATCATAAGACCCTTGCCGCGCACCTCGCCGATGGACTTGTGCCGCGCCTGGATTTCTGCGAGGCAGTCCAGCATATACTGTCCTACTTCGGCCGCATTCGCGAGGAATTGTTCCTCCAGCAATTCGATCGTGGTGAGCGATGCCGCACAGGAGATAGGATTGCCACCAAAAGTGTTTCCATGGGTACCTTTGGTCCATGTCATCACCGATTCACGCGCGATACAGGCCCCCAGCGGCAGACCGGAGGCGATGCCCTTGGCTGATGTAACAATATCCGGTTCGACGCCGAAGTGCTCGATCGCCCACCATTTTCCCGTACGTCCCATCCCGCTTTGGACCTCATCCGCGATCAGGAGGATTCCATATTTATCGCACAGTTTGCGCAAAGCCGGGAAGAATCCAACCGGCGGGACGACATAGCCTCCTTCACCCTGGATCGGTTCGACCAGGATGCCGGCGATCTCGTCGCCAGGTACGTTGTGGCCGAATACTTCCTCTTCGATGTAGCCGACCACGGTCTCGCCGTAATCTTCGCCCGGCTTCTGCCGTAATATCGGCCGGTACGGATCCGGGAACGGAACATGGGTCACACCGGGCATCAGCGGATAAAATCCTCTGTGATAATGCGGCTTGCTTGCGGTAAACGCCACCGATCCCATGGTGCGGCCATGGAATCCACCGGAGAAACCGATAAAGTTATGGCGCTTCGTATGGTACTTGGCAAGCTTGATGGCGGTCTCAACAGCCTCTGTCCCTGAGTTTGTTAGAAAAATTTTTGCATTTTCTTTGAACGGCGCGATCTCATCCAGTTTTTCGCTCAGGCGGACCCAGCCCTCATGATAGAAGTCTGACGAGATATGCAGAAACTTTTCAGCCGCGTCCTGTACCGCTTTCACAACGCGCGGATTGGCATGGCCCGTGGATAGCACCGCAATGCCTGACATAAAATCGATAAATCGGTTCCCATCCGGATCCCAAACCTCCACGCCCCGGCCGTGGTCCATCACAAAAGGGACACCGCGCGGGTAGGAAGGCGAGACAACTTTTTTGTCCCGTTCGATGATCGCCCGGGCTTTTGGACCCGGAACGTTCAACTTAACCATACTTGACTCCTTAATTAAGGCGCGATCGATCAACACCCCGGAGTTGGGATCCTGAATATTTAAATTAAGCATGTTTAACTCCTTGTCTTACTTCTTGCAGATTGTGGGACGTTTCGTAGCGCTCAATGGGTAAGAGGTCGTCTGCCCCGCTCTTAATACGGAGATTGTGTTTTTTTCCTTTGGCGCTACGCGGCTACTTAAGCCGAAAATTGACTCGGATGATATGAGTCAATTTATGCCCGATCTGCTGTCCACCACTTTGTTGCCAGCCATGCAGGCGGCGGAATTACCAAAAACTTCTTCATAGGCTCTTGAGTCTTTCGTCCAGGCCAAGCCTGGCAAGAGCCAATGCACCAAGCAGGCCCGCTTCATCGCCAAGTGCAGCTTTCGTAATGATCAGGTTATCCAAATAATGCGGATGAAAGACATGTTTATGCAAACTCTTCTGGAACGGATCGAACAACAACTCGCCGGCCTTTGCGGCTCCCCCGCCAAAGATCAAAATGGATGGGTCGAAGATGGCCAGGTAGTTTGCGACCGCAATGCCCAGATAGAATCCGGCTCGCTCATAAGCGGAGATCGCAAGCGCATCTCCCTGGTGGGCGGCTTCCGCCACTTGAACGGCGGAGGGTTCCGGCTCGATTTGAAGCGAGGATTTCCTCCCTGCTTTGATCTGTTCGACGGCATAGCGCGCCACAGCCGGGCCGGAGGCAAAGGATTCGACGTGTCCGCGATGTCCACACCCGCACAACGGTCCGTTCGGGTCGACGATCATGTGACCCAGCTCCGCAGCCATGCCTCGAAACCCCTGCAGGAGGTGTCCATTGCTGATCACACCTCCGCCGATCCCCGTACTGACCGTCAGATAGACAAGATTGTCATGGCCCCTGCCCGCGCCATATTGCCATTCAGCAAGCCCGGCCATATTGGCATCGTTATCCAGGAAAACCGGCACGCCAAAATGGTCACATAGTTTTGGTCCGAGGGGAAAATTCACCCACTCTGGAATGTTAGGGGTATCCAGGATGGTCCCGCTGTATGGATCCAGCGGCCCGGGCGATGCGATCCCGATGGCCTCCACTTTTCCAGCCTGCCACACCGCTTCAACCGCCTGCACAAGGCGGTCGAACACGCCTGGTTTTTTGGCATGTGAGCGCGTCCGCTTGGACGCGAAAGGAGAGATACTGCCGGATTCATATGAGGCGGCGCGGATTTGTGTCCCGCCGATGTCTACTGCTACGATGAGGCTCATGCACCCATTATAACCCAGGGCATTTTGCCGTCGGTGGAGGTGTAACCTGACGGTGACATGGAAAGATCGGACGCCGATTGACTCTTATCTTTCTCCCTGCTACACTCTCCCCATGACCACACTGAATCTCTGGGAAAGGTCTACCCAAAACCTTCGCAATCTGGCTCGTTGGTTTAAGCCTGGGCTGGGCGTGAAACGCTGGTTTTTGGTGGTTTTTCTCGGAATTACAATGCTCGGAGTGGGGCTGGCTCTTTTCCTGCTCGAACTCTATCTTTCGCAATTCATCAGTAATCCCCTTTCGACCATCCTTTTCTATGCCGCCCTCAGTTTTTGGCAGCGCGTGGCTCTTATAATGATCCTGCTGGCGTTTGGGGTGGCTTTGACCACCTATGGGATTTTGCATATTAATCGCTCGCTGCTTCGCCCATTCCTGCGGCCGGGTCGAGCCGTCGTGGATGAGCTGGCCAGCTTCCGTCAGCTCGAGCGCGGACCGCGCATTGTAGCCATCGGCGGCGGACACGGACTCTCCACGCTCCTGCGCGGACTGAAGCTGTATACCAGCAAATTGACCGCTATCGTCACCGTGGCTGATGACGGAGGCTCCTCGGGACGACTGCGCGAAAGCCTGGGGATTCTCCCGCCCGGGGATATTCGCAATTGCCTGGCAGCGCTCTCGAACGATGAGCAGATGCTCACTCAACTGTTCAAATACCGTTTTAGCGGCGCCGGCGGCCTGGATGGGCATTCGTTTGGCAACCTGTTCATCACTGCCCTGGCAGACATCACCGGCAGCTTTGAATCTGCTGTCGCCGAATCGGGCAAGGTGCTGTCGGTGAGCGGACGCGTGCTCCCATCCACACTGCATGACGTGAAGCTGGTCGCGGATATGGAATTGCCCCATTCGCCGAACCAGGTGCGAGTCCAGGGGGAGAGCAGTATCCCCAAAATGGCGGGACGCGTCCGCCGCCTCTGGCTGGAACCGAACGACGCGCCCGCATTCCCTCCCACGGTGAAAGCGATCCTGAATGCCGATATGATCGTTGTAGGTCCCGGCAGTTTATATACAAGCCTGCTGCCAAATTTATTGGTCCAGGACCTGCTGGGCGCCATCCATGCCAGTCGCGCATTGAAGG
>DATFET010000398.1:0-3607 GCA_035250835.1 Anaerolineales bacterium | reverse complement strand
ATACTTTCTGTATCCCTGATTTTGAGCTGTATGTGGGCGGGCGCAGCGGACGCGGTGCTGTGGAGGACAATGTCCGCCTGTGTGAATTTATCTATCGACATCTTGGAAACATCACACACATCACCGCCACCCTGGACACGCACAAAACGATGCAGGTATTCCATGCGATCTTTTTTATCGATCAGTCTGGGAATCACCCAGCGCCCTACACCGACATCCACGCCTCAGAACTCCGCGAAGGTAAATGGACTTTCAACCCTGCTCTCGCGGATCAATTCGGTATTGCCCCCGAATACGGACAGCAAATGATGGTCCACTACGCCGAGGAACTGGAAAAGAAAAGCAAGTTCGCGCTGACTATCTGGCCTTATCATGCCATGCTGGGAGGCATTGGTCACGCGCTGGTTTCGTCGGTGGAAGAGGCAGTCTTCTTTCATTCCGTTGCGCGCATCGCGCAACCCCACACGGAAATCAAAGGCGATAAACCTTTCACAGAAAACTATTCTGTCATTGGCCCCGAAGTGCTGACAGGTCCCATGGGTGAGACGCTTGGAACGCATAACTCGAAATTTATCCAGCATTTACAACAATTCGATAGGTTGATCATCGCCGGCCAGGCAAAGAGTCATTGCGTGGCGTGGACCGTCTCAGACCTGCTTGAGGATATTGCCCTGACCGACCTGGATCTGGCGAAAAAAGTCTACCTGCTTGAAGACTGCACCTCGCCTGTGGTTGTTCCTGACGTGGTGGATCACACCGACGCAGCAGACGCAGCCTACGAACGCTTTGCCAAAGCGGGAATGAATATTGTGAAATCGACGGACACGTTTTAGAAACAATCATATCATTGCGAGCCCGTCGCGCTGCGGCGCTGGTCGAGTAGAGCGAGTGTTGTTCTTGCTCATATCGAGACGAAGCGAGGGCGAAGCAATCTCGTTGAACCTGTCATCCTCTTGATTTCAGGAGATTGCCACGCCCGCAATGACATCAATCGCATAAGGAAGTCCCATGTCCATCTTCGATGAAAAACGCCTGACCAATGAAACTTTCAAGCTCGACATCGAGCGTATGCGCCGCGGCTGGTATTCGGATAAATATTTCGAGAACATCGGCCGCATGTTAAAAACTCTTGTTTCAGAGGGATACCGCTATGCCGGTACACATCACAATTTGCCAGAGGATGTCTCGCCGGAGAACATTGCCGTAGGTGACATCGAGGTGGAAATGCAGTGGTTCACGCGCCGGCTGGGGAATACAGTTGTTGTCGGCGTGGACAAATCACTGGAAATGCTGAGGCACTGCACCGGCTACTGGGAAGGTGACCAGTTCATAAACACAGCAGATAAACTCGAAGTCTGGGCGGTCCACGATGGGACGATGGTCGAGTCGGATGGAAATCCCTTAAATGCCGCCTCTGTGATCAAGGTGCGCGGGCGCTACCGCGATTTCGCCCTGCTCGAAACGCCAACACTCGGTGTGCTAACCCGTTCCAGCCGCGTCGCAACCAACGTCTATGAGACGCTGATGGCGGCGCGCGGCAAGCCGGTCCTGTTCTTCCCGGCCCGTTTCGATCTGCACGAGGTCCAGGCCTCGGATGGATATGCTTATAACATCGCCATCCAGCGCTTCAATATGGATTTCTCGCACCAGATCGGCTCCTTCGTCTCGACCGACGCGCAGGGGGACTGGTGGGGCGGAGCAGGCGGTGGGACAGTCGCCCACGCGGCGATCGCCTCGTTCATGGGCGATACGGCTGAGGCGATGATGCAGTTTTCACGCATCCTGCCGGCCCCTATCCCGCGCATCGCACTGGTGGATTTCAATAATGATTCGGTCAAGGATACTCTGCGAGTGCTGGAATCGATGTTCCGAAAATATATGGAATTATGCGACCAGGGCAATCAAACCGAAGCGGCGAAGTATATCCTGTATGGTGTCCGGCTGGATACAGGCGGAAACGTGCGGGATGTATCTGTTGAGCCGCTCGGCGATCCCGCCCTGGACCTGGGTGTGAACCCGCGCCTGGTCTTCAACGTCCGCCATGGATTGGATTCCGCCCCCGAAAGCTGGGACCTGCCATCAGCCTGGAAAGAGGCGGCCCGCGAGTACTGCCGCAATGTCAAGATCGTGGTCTCGGGCGGGTTCAACCCGGAGAAGATGCGCAGGTTCGAAAGGCTGGCAGTCCCTGCGGATATTTACGCGGTCGGTTCATGGCTGTTCAACAACAACGGCGGCACCGTGACCGATTTCACGGGCGATGTGGTGCGGGTAAAAGTCCACGGCGAATGGATCGACATGGCAAAGGTGGGACGCAAGCCGCTCGACAACCCGGATCTGGAACGCGTGTGGTAAAACCAGTTAACCGCGAAGACCCGAAGGGTGCGAAGACACATATTAATCTCTTGGCGTTCTTTGCGTCTTCGCGGTGAATCTTTACATGATTCTCTCCACCTTGAACGGTGTCCCCTCAACTCTTTCCTCGTCAAATTCCCTGGCCGCGAGATGACCTGAGAATACCGCCTGGGCGATGATGTTCGGCGCTTCGGCATCGCCGATCACGCGTAGTGAATTTATTCTTCCTTCTTCGAATGCGGGCTTGAGATCGTAATAGAGTGTGTCGTTTGAAATCCGATCACTGACCAGTACAACTCCATCACGCGGCAGTTCATTTTCGAATCCCGAAATCGTGTTCCTCAGCCGAATGCAATCGTTCTCAATTTGACTCAGAATAGTCTGCGGATATAGTTTGACACCCAGTTTCGTCAGCTTGTGTTGAATGCGATCCTGCTCAAGTGTGTATTGTGACCAGTACGAAACAAGCGGCGCAGGAGTGATCAAGGAGACATTGAACCCGTTAGTGGCAAGCAATTCAGCCAATACGCCACCCAGGTAATAATGATCGTCGTCGTAGATGACTATATTATGGAGTCCAACAGCTTGCCGTTGGATTTCAAGGAGCAAGCTCCTTGACTCTACATTCATTTGCATCAGATCATCCGGATTAAACACATTCTGTAGCTCATATCCAGGAATCGGTTTTCTAAGCGTGCGACCCACGCCATCCTGCCGCCAGGCTGCGCCTGTGGCAAGGATGATATCCGTTGCGCCTGTTTCGAGGATGTCCTCTGCGGTCACCGGGCTGGATGGATAGACCGCAACGTTTTTCATCTTGCGGATTTGCCCCAACCGCCAGTCTGTAACGCGGCGCCACTCGTTCAACCCGGGCAAAGCGGACTCGCGCAGGACGCGCCCGCCCAGCTCCTTGCGCGCCTCGAGCAGAGTCACAGCATAGCCGCGCTGACCGAATGCCCGCGCCGTCTCCAGCCCGGCAGGTCCCGCGCCGATGATCATCACACTCCTGTTGCTCTTCTTTGGTGCAATGATCTCGGGATGCCAGTCGCGCCGCCATTCCTCACCCATGGTCGGGTTCTGCGTGCAGCGGATGGGAACGAAACGCGTATCCCCCGTCACACAGATGTTGCAGCCGATGCATTCGCGGATATCTTCAAGCCTGCCTTCTTCGATCTTTTTCGGCAGGAACGGATCGGCGATGGAGGGCCTTGCTGCGCCGATCACATCGACGATACCGCGCCGGATCGCTGAAACC
>DATFET010000374.1:0-8641 GCA_035250835.1 Anaerolineales bacterium | reverse complement strand
ATAGACATCTGCTTTTTCGTGCCAATTTTCATCCACCAGGATGTATCTCGAGTCATCTTGAGAGTAATAAGTTTGCAGGTCATGAAAAAAATCGACATATGGAAAAATGACCATTGCCTCAAAAAGCTGTGTGTCCATGGCTTTCTGGATCTCATTCTTCATAAGGTCCTTGCCTTTGGACTCGCCACGACTGTGAACAATCTCCCAGACTGCAGAAGGATGCGCAAAAGTACGTTTGCCAGCCATTAGGCTGATAGCACTATTCGGGGCATATACATTCCCGTCAAACTTTTTCACGATTTGGAGTGCTTTGTCACCATCTCGATAATTTTCAGGGGTTGGCGCATGCCGCCATGGTTTATAAATGACTTGTATCATCTGGAAGAGAACAAGCAAACACAGACCAATCTCAAGAAGTCCGGAATATCGCTTTGACAGAGATCGGAGTGCATACCGAATTTCAGGAATCGCCATACCAAGGAATATGGAGAATATGGCAAATGTGGGAATCAGTGCATTACTGACACCGCCAACCTTCGCTTTACCTGCATAGCTGGTAAGTATCGTACTTATGAATACAACCATCCAGAAAAAAAGGCGAGCTTTTGAATTCCTAAAAAACCAGAATAAAAAAACAATAGTTGTTAATACCGTGGCGATCAGGATATTGGGAACAAAAAACACTTTCACAAAATCAGAAACCGCAGGCATTGCCTCGTTGATGGGTTCCGAGAGTAACAGAGTGAAACAGTAATAGATATACCATCCATCGCTGAAAAGAGTAAAGGCAAGGCTCACGCCACCATAGACCAGTAAGGTTGTAAGCGGCAGTGCCAGTCTATGCTTCCAATCCAGAAGAACGTAGACCCCAATGATCGGCAGGCACATTGTTAAACCAGCTTGTTTCGTTAGAAGGGCTAATGATGCAAAAACACCGGCAAGGATCTGCCAATGCAATGAATCTCCGCGTCTCAGCGCCCACAAAAAAAACAGGAAAAACATCAGGAATAAAGAATCGACCCTGGCAAGGTCAAACCAGTATCCCGAAGCTGGGTATAAACCCGCCAGTAAACCAGCCGAAATAATTCCCCAAAACCAGCTTTTTGTTTCACCAACTACGATCAAAACGATCATAATTAATGAAATCAGCGTGGCAATCACGGAAACCAACCGAAGTGCCAGCAAACTGGGACCTGCTATATTTGCGATCAACGCAGAAACATAAAAGTAAACTGGTGCATAAACAAACGGTACATAAGAAATAGTTGGCTCCGCGTATAAACTGCGACCGTTGAGGATTTCGATGACGGATGTCAGCATACCTCCTTCCACCCAGTCCAGTTCATATGGATAAACGAGTCGCTGGGAAAATAACCATACCAAGCCAGCCAGATAGACAGCGCCCAGCGCAAAAATCCCTGCCATCAATACTTTTTGTATCCATGTTTGCGCCATTTCTTGTGTTTTCATCCAAGTTCCCGTATAAGATTCGTTAGCTGTATTATAGCGTGGAAAGATCGGGGTCGTGCTGCAGTAGAAATTGTAGGATAATAACTTCGTAAACTCATTTCTGTGTTCGAAATCTATAATTGGAAGTAAAGTATTCACGACGATGAAAAATTTCCCCACCACAGAAGAACGCATCTGGGCTGTCCTGTCTCATCTTTCTGCTGTGGCCTTTGGCCTGGGGATGATGCTCCCGATCATCGGCTGGTCGGAACAGAGACAAAAGTCTAGATATGCTTCATTCCAATGTTTACAGGCGCTGGGATACCAATCGTTGGGTTACACGATCTGGCTATTGTCTTACTTTGTCGTGCTGATCGTTGCATCCATTTTCATCATCGTTATCAGTTTTCAGGCAGGAACAAGCGGGCAGGATTTTATACCACTTGCCGGGCTCATGACTTTGATGTTCATCCTGATCTTTGGAGTTTTGGGTCTCTATTTGATCCTGCCAATCATTGCCGCGATCGCCTGCGGGCTTGGGAAGGATTTTCATTATCCCATCCTGGGAAGCCGGCTGGCGAAGTATCTCGGCTATCGACAGGTGGAAGATGAATCGGATGGGTTGATCGAGGAGCATGAAGAGCGCTGGCTTGCCTCCATGGGACACTTCAGCATTATCGTCGCCCTGTGGGGCCTGATCGCGCCGATCACCACCTGGATCATCCAGGGCAGGCGCAGCGCATTTTTGAAATTCCAATCCATACAAACCACGATCTTCCAGGTGATCGTGAACCTGATGTACCTGGCTGCAGGTGTGGTGTACTTCCTGGGGATCGTGATGCTGCTCGTCATGGTCGGGCTGGGAGGCGATCCAGGTATGATTACCCTCTTCCTATTTTTTCTGGCACTGCTCCTGGCAGCCGTGATCATGCTGGCTGTGCCGCTGTTCCACATCCTCGGCCAGTGGGCGGGATACCGCGTCCTCAAAGGGGACAACTACCGTTATCCCATCCTCGGAAAGCAGGTTGAAAAACGATTGTCGAAATCTTATGGAGCGCAGGAGCTGGCTTCTGCATCGAACGGCCAGCCGTCCGACTCCACAGAGGCAAACTTATGAAAATTTTGATCGCAGCAGACATGGAGGGGATCAGCGGCGTCACCACCTGGGACCAGGTCACGCCGGGGCACGCCGAGTATGCCCGCTTCCGCAGGCTGATGACCGCGGATGTGAACGCTGCGGTCCGCGGCGCCTGTGACGCGGGTGCGGAGGATGTCATCGTCGCGGACGGGCACTGGAACGGTTCGAATATCCTGGTCGAAGAGCTGGACCGCCGCGCCCGCCTGAACAGCGGCTCCCCTTCCCCGTATTCCATGATGGAGGGCATCGACGAAAGCGTGGATGCCGTCTTCTTCATCGGTTACCATGCGCGCAACGGCTCGGCAGAGGCGATCCTGGACCACACCTGGTCATCCAAAACGGTTGCCAACGTCTGGCTGAACGATCTCTTGACAGGGGAATACGGTTTGAATGCCGCCCTGGCAGGTCAGTTCGGCGCGGCGGTCATCATGGCGTCCGGCGATCAGACCGCCTGTCGGCAGATGAGCGAGCTTCTGGGGAACGTCGAGACGGCGGTCGTCAAACAGGCAAGTGGACGGTTTGCCGCGCAGTGCCTGGCTCCACAGGTCGCGCAGCAACTGATCTATGAAGCCGCCTGCCGCGCCGTGGAGCGCCAGGCGCAGGGAGCTGCGACAAAGCCCTTCATCCTGGAACCGCCCATACTCATTACGGTTGAGTTCTTCACCTCCGACATGGCGGACCGCGCCTCGATCATCCCGTTTACCCAGCGCGACGGCAGATGTGTCTCTTTTACAGCCCAGGAGATGACATCAGCCTACAATGCCTTCCGCTCGATGGTGATGCTGGCGATGGGGTGAAAGCACGCTCTTCTCTCACCGTGTCAAAACCAGGAAATACCGTTGATTACCTTACACTTTCAAAATTGGGACGCTGATTCACGCTGAAAACGCAGATTTTCTTTCTTGAATCAGCGAAAATCAGCCTTTTTCTGCGTCCAAAAACCATTGTGTAAGGTAATCAGGAAATACCGCTTGTCTCAGAAGTAATTAAACTTTTGATTACTTTTGTAGGTCAAACTTCAAAGTTCAGGTTTAAATAATTATGCGGCACTCTGTAAATCGTGCCAATCTGTCGTGCCATGGCAACTGCACACGGGCTACGTGTCTTGCCTGTGCCCAAGGTTTCGAACATATCGCCCTTGCGAAGCACCCCGAAGTGGAACAAGGGGCCAGGGTGTGTAGCGCGCAGTGAGGGTTATCCCACCAATGAGGGTCGAGAGTTGGCGCGGCGTATTTGTGCCATCAGGCAGGGAATAGCTCCAGGTATCCGTCTTCTCGGCAATCACGCCTAACCCGTAAAGATAGAAAGTGGTTTTGCCTGCTGAAGCCGCGGTGAGAGATTGGTTGCTGTTCATTGCGTAATGCGTGCTCACTCCTGCCACATCCATGCTCAGCCGCGATTGAGAGTAGAACAGGTCTTAAGGTGAGGTGGATAAGACTCTTTAGAGTTAAAAATGGGTCAGTTTAAGGTGGTACGATTTGTTAAGGTTTGATAGTTCAAGTCTATCACGGAGGTATGGGGCATGCATGCCCCATACCTCCGTGCGGGCGTCAGGTAGTCCAGCGCCTGGTGTGGACGTTCAAAGTTGTAGAAGCGAATGTAATTGGCTAAGTGGCGATAAGCCTCCTTTGGGCTGACATAGTCATGCAAATACACTTCCTCGTACTTGAGAGTAGGCCAGAATCGTTCAGTGAAGATATTGTCGCGGGCGCGGCCTGTTCTGAGTCAGGATTATCATTAGCAAATATGCACTTCCAAACCAGGTTCAACGAGTGCTTTGAACTTGCGGGGTTATTTTTATGCCGTCAATTTGACGATTACGTTGAAAATCCCGATGAGACGCGTTGTACGAATCTCAAACTGCACAATGAGTCGTGTGGCTGTCTCTACAGACTCCAGGGTGAAGGTGCCGTTAGCTGACACGGCGGGACTCGAGGTCTTCACTCTGAGGAATTGATCTAACACAACTTGCGTAATTTCCCGGATTTGCGACTCGATCGGTTTCGCACCTTTCCAAACCTCCTGCCCGTTGAGGCCCTGTGAACACCTCAGCAAGCGGGCGAATAATAATGAGCGTGAAATTTTGCCTGTTCTTTATAACCAGCGCGAGACTTCGTGCTTGTAGTCGATATAGGACTCAACAAAGGGAGCCTCCAAATCATATTCCTCACGCTGAATAACTCTGTAATTCATCATGCTAACCTATGCCCAATTCTTATTCTGCATTTGACGTTGGAGTATATATCGCTGGCAATTCCATTTCCATGAAGATCCAATTCTTCTGGAACTCTTTTGGTATCTCACTGCCTTCATAGGCCTCGATCTCTCGAAATCCATTTGTGCGATAAAGCTGATGAGCCTCCGTCATGAAACGGGCACTATCTAAGCGAATCTGCTCATATCCGATTTGGCGAGCTTCTTCCATTAACTGATTGAGTAGCGCGCGACCCAATCCTCTTTTTCGAGCCTGTGGGCGAACATACATTCGTTTGAGTTCGCCGATTCTGTTCGTAAGCGCCTTGAGACAGATAATCCCCATGGCCTGATCTTCCACATAGCCCAGCAGCAAACGTCCTTTAGGTGGCATGAACTTGCCCAATGTGTTCATATCTTCCTCGAGCATACGGGCAATATCAAAGCTGACCCCAAAATTTTCCTCTACTTTTGTGTTTGCCCATTGCAGGTATTCCCGGAACAACTCGCGAATCGGCTGGGCATATTGTTCTTTATCTGCGATGATGATTTGGATCATACCATTTCGCTCCTCAGCCTCGTTTTGGCTCTTTACCTAGCCCCGCTTCCTGCGCGCGCAGAACGGCTTGCGCTCGATCCGCCACCTGCAATTTGCTGAAGATATTCGAAACGTGATTGCGCACGGTTTTCAGGCTGAGTACCAATTGTTCGGCAATCTCCTGATTTGTGCGTCCCTGCGCAATCAGTTCAAGAATCTCACCTTCGCGGTCTGTCAGCTCCGGGAAAATTCTCGGTGTCACAGTGGGATGCGAGGCCGAAAAGAAACCAATCAAGCGTTGGGCAATGCCCGGACCAAAAATGGCCTCCCCATTTGCCACAGCTCGGATGGCACGCAGCATCTCCGCCTGATTGGCGCCTTTGGGCACATACCCGCGCGCTCCAGCCTTCATCGCGGCAAAGACCGAATCATCATTCTCCAGCATCGAAACGATCAGAATCCGAATGTGTGGGCTGGTGTGCAATATCTCGCGCATGGCTTGCAAGCCATTGATGCCCGGCATTTTGATGTCCATTAAGATGACATCGGGCTGGAGATTTTCTGCCAGTGTAATCGCTTCTTCACCGCTTGCCGCCTCACCGACCACTTTAGTATCAGATACAGAATCAAGCAGGCCATGCATTCCATCTCGGAACAATGGATGATCGTCTGCGATCAAGACGCGGATTCTTTCTGTGTCCATGCTCACAACTCCTGGGATGTCTCGCCTGTGTTTGTATTATTCACGCGGCAGGGGAGACGCGCGGTCAAATGAGTACCTCCTGTCGGTACGGATGTGACTGTCAACGTGCCGCCTAGTTCTTCAGCGCGCTCCCGCATCGAGTTCAAGCCGACACCTGCTCGCCGTTTCATGGACAGTCCCTTCCCATCATCTTCGACCTGCAAACACAAAAGCCCTGCTGACTCCTCCAGGCTGAGGCGGATGTGACAAGCGCGCGCTTCGGCGTGGCGAATCACGTTCGTCAAGGCTTCCTGAGCGATACGATAAACAGCCACCTCCACCGCGGCTGCGAGCGGAGGCAGACTTTCGGGCGCGTCGAATGTGATAATCACACCGTTGGCTCCCTGCCGATTGTATTGCGTCGCTCCCTCACGCAGTGCCATAACCAGACCAAGCTCATCCAGCGCAGGCGGGCGCAGCGCATAAACCAATCTGCGAATGTCAGCAACTGCCTCTTGTGTACGCATGCTGAGATCAGTCAGCAAAGAAACTGCATCAGGATCATTTGCCATGCGATTGCGGGCAGTCTCCAATTTGAGTGCCAGGCTGGCGAGTTGGGGACCCAGCCCGTCATGCAGATCGCGGCGCAGGCGGCGACGCTCTTCTTCGCGCGCTGCCACCAGTCGTTCGCGCGAACGCTGCAGGTCCGCGGTGACGTGCACGGCATGTGCTGCAACACCTGCCTGACGGGCCAGATCTGCGAGTAATTGTCGTTCAGATGCCGTGAAATGCTCTCCAGGTGCACGCGGCGCGAGGATCAATTCGCCGACCGGTTCGCCTTGGTAGACGAGTGGTAGATCAATGGGTTCATTCTTCGAGCGTCCAAACTCGGCAGCAATCTTGAAGTCCCCATTTTGATTCAATGAAATGGCTACATAAGGTATTTTGAGGGTTTGTGCGATCGTCTCTACAATTGTAGGTAAGACCGATTCGGGTGCATAAGCCGCTTCGAGGCGTTGACCCAAACGCGAGAGCACGACATATGGATCATCGCGCTCACCATACATCATGCGATTGACGCCGCGTTGCAGGCGCTCGCGCAGCGGTTGAAAGAGAAATGCGATTAGACCGGTGGCGAGCAGCGAGATCAGCAAATTGCCGGTCGTCTGAGAGAGAAGACTCAACGCACCGACCAGAATGATATACAGCGCTATAATGCCTGTAGTTAGCGCGCCATATACCAGCGTCCTATTAATAATGAGGTCAATGTCCCACAGCCGATAGCGCATCACCGCGATTGCGAGCGAAAGCGGCAGAATCGTGAGCGATAACCACCAACCCAATCCGCCCAACGGCTGCCACCATGGATGCGCTACTCCCGCTGGGATGGATGTAGCCGCGATGTATGGGATCTGGAGAACTGTCAAGATGACGAAGGTTAGAACCACGCCGAACACCACCCATTTGGTTTGCTGTCGTTCGAGGGGCGTCGCGACGCGCCGATAACGGTAAATTTGAGCATATATGCCCACACCCCACAGAGCGGCATAGCACCACGTGAACAGCGTCACCCTCGAGGGCCAATCTACGGACAAGGTGCGAATCGTGACAGGGACCAAGAGCAGCAAGAGCAGCGCCGGGTACCGTGTCCAGCCCGGAACGAAACGCCCGTTCGGGAACAGATAAAAGAGCAGAGGTAGCACGGCAAACAGGGTAGATTGAATTTGGAGAATAGCGTACGCCGAAATGACCACGCTGCGCTGTGATGGAGGCTCTGCACTCACAAGAGGAAGACCGTTAAGCGCTTCGAGCGGACCTGCCATCACGATGCCGTACACCAGGAGGAAAAATGAGACGAACAGCGTCATCGGCTCTTGGCGTCTTTTCCAGAAGAGGAGAGCCGCAAGCGCGAGGCAAACCAAGGCGGTGAGCATCGAGACGACCGCTTGCGCCACACTCATTACCGCGATGTACCAGCCGGGTGCATCAATCGGGACACCGAATGTGCCGCTGAAGCGCTGGGCGTACCCCAGCGGGATAGCTGCCAGGAAAATGAGCAGCGCCAACCCGGCACAGATGAACCATGCCTTGTGCGCAAGCGCGAGGAAACGCCGGCGACCGCGTAATGTGGTATTCACCGCGCCCTGTCCCTCGGGAATTTCTATCTTATGTTCTTGTTGCTCTAAAGGCCATGCAGTCTGTGGCACGGGCACAAAGCGATCCGCAATGCGCTGTAGACGATGACGCAGAGGTCGAAATAGAAAAGCGACGACCAGGGTAGCGATGACAATGCCCGGCAGATTGTTTTGTGTTTGCAGACCGATGCTAAACCAGCCGACAATCAGGATATACAAACCGACCACGCTCGCGGTCAGCGCGCCGTAGACAAGCGTGCGGTTGATGAGAACATCAATGTCCCACAATCGGTAGCGCAGGATGGCGAAAGCAATCGCGACTGCGATCGCGATCCATAGCGCGACCGAGAGGTATTCGAATAACTTGGGGACCATACCTCTTAGACCCACTGCCTCAACCACCGATTCGGACATCCCAAAGATAGCCCTCAGCGTTGCTGCGTAAGCAAACCATTTGAGCTGCTGGCGTTCGACACCTTCTGCTCGCCGGAGGCGCAGGATGACAG
>DATFET010000364.1:0-22710 GCA_035250835.1 Anaerolineales bacterium | reverse complement strand
CGGGCAGAGCTTTCAGCACATTCGGATCGGTCTCGGGAGTGCCGTAGAAAATCACCGTCCCGGCAAGGCGGTTGTTATGCAGGCTGTACGCCAGTGACGTCCGTCCACCGTAACAAAAGCCTGCAATGGCAATTCGGTCCGAGTCCACATCGGGCTGGGATTCGAGCCAGGCATACATCGAATCCAGATCCACGTTTACCTTTTCAGGTCTGCTTGAGATCACCTGATAGATCGCACGCGGAACCCAGTTTGTGGTCGAGCCGCGGAACGTATCCGGGGCGATAACCAGATAACCTTCCTCAGCCAGCAGATCCGCCTTGCCAGTAATCGAGTCGCTCAGCCCGAAGAATTCGTGGATCATGATTACGGCCGGGAATGGCCCGTCACCTTCGGGCCTTGCCACATAGGCGTGGACGTCCGGTCCGCCAGCCAGACCGGGGATGGTAGTGTTGGTCACATTTTCCAGCCGGTCGCGGCCGGTCACAGAATCCACGAGGATAGAACCGACCACGAAAATCAGACAGGCAGCAAACAAGATCAGAATGACGAATAATACCTTTTTCAGTATTTTCATATCAGCCTCCAGGAAATGGATGAGGGGATTGCTGCGGGTATTACTTACAAACCCTTAAGCTTTATATCGCTTTGGGTTTTGCCAACCTTGCCCCGACCACAGCCGCAATTGACATTAGCAGCAGCACAATCAAGCCGCTGCAAATTCCTACCGCCATGAATGAAGCACCCATCCCCTTAAAGGCAATTTCTTCATTCGGGACGATCTTCTGTGTGCTGTTTTTATATTTTTGGTACCAATTTTATTTAACCCCTTTGATCGCCCAGGCTCTCGCGACTAGTGAAACAGATCCATCCAACGCGAATGGCAAACTGTTATAAATTCTATCCCGAAGCTGTACACGTTGCTCTTCATTCAGAGACATGACATATCCCGGCGCAGGTCCCTGTCCACCTAAGAAAGGGGTCCAGAAATCTTCGAAATTCTTAAAATCAGTAGAAATGTCAATCGGACGGGTTTCTACATGAACAAGCCCAGCCTCCTGGAACAATTGTGTGAGCGACCTCAGATTACAAATCGGAAACCGTCTTCCTTCGTCCATATCATGAGCAGCCGAATCCAGGGCTGCGGCTGCGTTCCAAAAATGTCGCATCAACTGCATCCTGCCTGCATAATCCCAAACATATAATGCCACGACGCCATTCTTCCGTACTACACGTACCATTTCAGCCAGCATCTGATTCGGCAGCGGAATGAAATTCAGCACCAGACCGGAAACTGCAGCATCGTAGATTCCAGATTCAACCGGCAATGCCTGGGCATCGCCAATTTCAAATATGGCATTTGGATGATTGACTCTTTGGCGAGCTTCATCTATGTGATCTTCAGAACGATCGATCCCTTTCACTTTTTTGGGTTTCGCCAGATCAAGGATCGTTTGACTGATAGCGCCTGTACCACAACCCACATCAAGCCATTGACGGTTTTCAGAGATCGCCAGCCAGCGGATAAAGTCCTGAGCTACCATCCGGCTCCAACGGCCGACATAGCGCTCATACGACTCCCCACTCGACCAGCCTTCGCCAGGAATAATATCAGTACCCATCATAGACTTCCTCTTATAGATAAGATTTTATGCCATTATAACGATGGAAATAAAGTCATGCCATGAATCAAAACAGCCAGGGACTTTGTCCCTGGCTCCACGGTATGAAATGCGAACAACAAATGATTGTTAGAGACTGACAGGCTGTGACATCCCCCGCATGTATTGAGCGGGCAGCAGATCGCGGTAGCCCTGCAGGGTGGCTCGCATCTGAAGGAGAGCCCGCGCCAGGCGACTCTTCACCGTCCCCACCGGGACGCGTGCCGCGATGGACGCTTCCTCGTATGAAAGACCCTCGATATCCACCAGCACCACCGCTTCGCGGTAGGCAGGGGTCAACAGGCTCAACGAGCGCTGAATGGCGCTCTCCATTTCAACCGAATCGTACCGTTCCTCGGGTCGGGCAGCAGGATCGATCATCCAGATCAGATCCTCCAGCTCGTCCCCTTCCATGTTGAACTGTTCAATAGGGACCTCGCGCTGACGGCGCTTGCGGCGCATCTCGTCGTAACAGGCATTGACCGTTACCCGCGCCAGCCAGCTCCGCAGGGACCCGCCGCGAAAACTGTCGAACTTGCTGAAGGCGGAGATCAAAGCCTCCTGGACTGCGTCGGAGGCTATATCCTCATCGTTGAGCATCCGCAGGGCGATACCATACAGCAGATTCTGATAGCGCAGGATCAAAGCATTGAATGCACTCAAATCGCCGCGCTTTGCGGCTTTGACCAAAGCCTGTTCCTCATCCTGGACGATCGATATGGTCTTCATACATATACTATACTCCCCCGTTGTTACAAGGCTGTTTCGGAGATGTCACAGTTTTGTAACCCCAAAATCTATCCTGTACGTCGATAGACCAGCCTTAAAGACCGCTTCCCTGTCGCTTTCTAGCTTCTCTTCGATACAGGCAGGCGAATGGTAAAGACCGTGCCGCGCGGCTCGACCTGGCTGCTGCGCACCTGGACCTGTCCATCGTGCAGAGCAATGATTCGTTTGACCAGTGCCAGACCCAGCCCGCTCCCTTCCGTGCTGCGGGCGTTCGAGCCGCGGTACAGCTCCTCGAAGATTTTAGGAAGGTCATCCAGGGGAATACCCACTCCTGAATCCGCGACCTCGATGACGATGACCTGTCCATCTTCCGAGGCGCGCACCTCCACGGAATCCTCAGTTGAGGTGAACTTGAGCGCGTTTTCGATCAGGTTATAGACAGCCAGGACCAGCAGGTCACGGTCCCCGGTCACAGCCGGGAACGGTGAAGGCACCTTTGGGATCAATAGGCTGACTTCGCGACCGTCGTAAGCAGGCAGTACGTGCGCGGCGTCAACAGCATCCTGGAGCAGATCGGGAATATCCACCCGCGACCGTTCGATGGGACGTTCTCCTAGGTCGGACAGCTTGCGAAGATCAGCGAGCAGACGTGAGAGACGTGTCACCGCCCGCCCAGCATTTTCCACGGCGTGCTGGCGTTCATCCTCCCGCTGAGTTTCCTGCAGATTGACCAGCGCGGCGCGCAAGCCCGTCAATGGATTTTTGATCTCGTGATCGAGACGCCGTAAAAAACTGCGCCGGTTCTGCTCCAGCTCGCGCATGGATTCGATGATCATTGCCCTCGCCTGGCGGATGCTGCGCATGTCCCAGTAATAGAGCAGGATCAATACCCCTGTAATAATAAAACCCAGCAGAAATCCAAAGAACGACCACTGCCTGATCACGCCTCCAAAAACGAAGGCGGCAATCCCCAGGTCTGTTTGCAGGAGCACAGGTATTTCCGGCTGCAAAAGGGAGTGCGTCAAAATCCCGCACAGGAGGCCCACCCACAATGGCAGGGAGAAGATGAGCAGGTTGATCCACCATTTCCTGGGCATGAATGCTTATTCCTCTGCTTCCACCCTGGCGATAAAGCGATACCCTTCGCCCGATATGGTTTCGATGAAACGTGGCTCGGCAGGGTCGTCGTCCAAAGCGCGGCGTAGCTCCGCCATGCGCGTGTCCACCGTACGTGTGCCGGCTGGATATTCCCAGCCCCAGACGGCCTCCAGTAGTCGTTCACGTGAGATCGCTTCGTCGGGATGGGTCATCAAATATTCCAGCACAGCCAGAGCCTTTGGGGTCAGGTCGAGAGTCTCTCCTCCGAGCGTGGCGCGGCGGGCGCGCCGATCCAGGGATAGATCCTCAGCGGTCAACAACCAGGCGGCGGAGAGAGACCGCTCCCCCGGCCGGGCGCGGCGCAACACAGCCCGAATGCGGGCAAGCAACTCGTGCGGGTCGAAGGGCTTGTTGAGGTAATCATCCGCTCCCTCCTCGAGTGCCAGGGCGCGTTCGGATGCCTCTCCCACCTGTGTGAGCAGGATCGTAGGCGTCCACACGCGCGAGCGGCGCAGGCGTCGTAAGACTTCGCGCCCATCCATGCGCGGCATCAGGACATCCAGGATGATCAGCTCGGGATGGTGAGCCTGCGCTTTTTCCAATGCGCTCACACCGTCCGAGACGACGAGCACGTGAAAGCCTGCCCGCTCCAGGAACGGCGCTAGGCTATCCGCGATGGTGGGATCATCGTCTGCAAGCAGGAGGGTAGAGCGGTCTGTGGGCATCTGGGGTATGGTTGTGCAAAGGGACGGAAATGGGCCCGGCCCACACGGACCAGGCCCATCGTATGGAATGAAACCGACTGTTCGTTAAGGAGTGATGGTGCTATACGTATTGACCGTCGTATTGATCACTGCTGATTCCCGGGCCGCTTCATATGTCGGTGGAGGCGTGGCGTAGTTGCCGGGGTTGGCCGAATGCAGAATGAAGGCAAGACTGATACAGGCATTGTTGCGAGTGGTCGTATATGCAATCCAATCGAATCGATTGCCCGCCGCTGCTCCCTGACCGGTCGTTTTGACAAACGGGATGTTATTGATGGTTACGTTCTCCGTTGAGGTCGGAACTCCATCCACTGCCGGGCTGACACACGGGTCGGCATTTTCCACGACGTTGATCTGCACATATTTCTGAAGCAGATTCGTTCCGCCGGCGATAATCGGCAGCGCAACCCGTCCAATATTATCCGTCTGGCTGACAATCACAGCACCCATAGGAAGCGTAAACTTGAAATTGTATCTCGCGTTCTGGTACGTGCTGCCTGCGGAGCCTGATGTTGCTGTAGCGGTCGCCGTGGCGGTCGGGGTGGGCGTGGAAGTTGCCGTTGCCGCCGCGGCTGTCGTGCTGGTCGGAGTGGGCGTGGAAGTTGCCGTTGCAGCCGAAGTAGTTGCCGTTGCTCCTGCAGGGGTTGTGCTGGTCGCAGTGGCTGTACTCGGAGCTGACGTAGCGGGCGGGGTTGCCCCACTCGGCCGATAAATATATGGACCTACCCACAAGGCGCGATCGCCATAGGGTGTACCCAGTGCCAGAACTGTCAGAATAAATTTGACATCCTTCCCTGCCAGAGAGCTGACATCCACATCCACCGTATAGTACTGGCCCTCATACCGTTCGCGGAATGGGCCCCAATAGGTGCGGATGGGATCACTGCCGGTCTGGTAATCCAGGCGGAAACCAACGTAGCAGTTCGTTGCGCCGTACTCACAGTTGATGGTCGCCTTGAATCGGTCACCACTTTGCACCCTGAACGCAGGATAAATACCCTGAATGTATCCATCCTGGACATTCTGGGGATAGGTCACCAGGCCAGTACGTGAGTCCGTGGTTCCCGTTTCGAGCCTCGGACTGGTGACTTTCAACACGAAGCCTTTTGCATCGCCATCCGATCCGGGGCAGGGCAAGGTACCTGCGCCGCTGTGCCAGGTCGCTGCACAGGCATTGGCGGCAAAGTCATAGGCGACACTCGCAGCCTGTGTGGGAGTTGGGCCGGTTGGCGTCGCGGTTGGAGTCCGGGTTGGACCGCCGGGCGTGACAGTCGGACCTGATACTTTGATATCCACCCACCAGGGTTTGTTCGCCTGGGATCCGATGCCAAACAGCTGACCACTGGCGTTTTTGAACATCCAGTAGCCGCGATAGGAACCGGCAGCCGAAGGTGCAGTCATGTTGACGGAGAAATCTGCGGTCTGCCCGACCGCGACATTCGTCGTGAACGCTGCTGAGGCAGGCGCGCCCATCTGTTCGCCGCTGGAGAACACAAGCTGATAGGATGTGCTCCACGCACATGTCCCAATGTTCTTCAAGCGCCATGTCTTAGTAAAGGTCTGACCCGGGCTCATAACAGTGCCATCGGGAACAGTCACATCGGCGATGAACTGCGCCTTGTCACATGTAGATGGCGGAACAGTCACAGGACCGGGGGTTCGGCTGGGTGTGGCAGTTGGCGGTGTACCCGTAGCGGTTGGCGGAGTGGTCGCACCTTTGCGCACGATGACCGGGTTGCCCCACAGGGAGCGGTCGCCGGTCGGTGAGCCGTAGGCATCGACATGCAGGATGAATTCGACGTTCTGTCCTGCTAATGGACTCAGGTCGAGGTTGGCATTGTATGTCCAGCCTTCATACCGTTCACGGAAGCTCCAGAAAGTCCGGATGGTACTGCCAACTTTGTAGTCCAGGCGATAGGCAACGTAACAGGAGGTCGACCCTTCCGCACAACCCACCGTTGCCTGAAAGCGGTCACCGCTTTGCACAGCAAAGGCTGGATAACGCCCCTCGATAAAGCCATTGGTGATCTGCTGAGGTCCAACAAGCAGGGCTGGCTGCGTGGAGGTGGCTCCGCTCTCGAATTTGGCATTGATCACTCTCAATGCAAATCCTTTGGCATCGCCATCTGTCCCGGGGAAGGTCAGTCCGCCGGCTCCACTTGCCCAGGTCGCAGTTTCAGCCTGGGCGCTGAAGTCGTAGGCGACGCCGGTCGTCGTGGAACCGGTCACATTGATTTCCACCCACCACGACTTGTTGGCAGAGGAACCGATCCCGAACAACGTGCCAGCAGCGTTCTTGAATTTCCAGTATCCGATGTAATGACCGGCTGCGCTGGGCGCGGTCATATCTACCGATACATCGATCGTCCCGCCGGGCGGCACGCTGGTCGTAAAAGCAACGGATGACGTTGAAGTCATCTGTGTGCCTGTGTCAAACACGAGCGAATATGAGGTCGTCCACGTACAGGTGCCGATGTTCTTCAAGCGCCAGGTCTTCTTGAAGGTTGCACCGGGACTGAACTTCGTCCCATCCGGCACGGTTACATCTGCTACGAACTGCGCCCAGTCGCTACACGCTTGCGATGCAGACGATGCAGATGCGGGTGACGGTGTTACAGCCGCGGGCACGAGTGATAACACCATCGCGAACAGCACGAAAACTGATGCCACTTTCATACGCGATTTCATAACAGCCTCCTCCAATACATCCAATCATTAGGAACGCTGCAAGGACCAGAAAAGTTCCAAAATGACTGCGGGTCGATAGCCACTTTTTCACTGCGTGAAAGGTCTAATGACTATACGCCTCTAGTATAACTTTTCTTTAAGGATTGTTCAATATCTCAAGGGTGACTCTTTTTACTTATAATGGAGCCATGCCGCGTACTATTCTGCACATCGATCTCGATGCTTTTTTTTGCGCCGTCGAGGAAAACCAGAATCCGTCACTGCGCGGCAGGGCATTTGCAGTGGGAGGCAAACCGCAGGAGCGCGGCGTGGTCGCCTCGTGCTCGTATGCTGCGCGGCGGATGGGTGTCCGCTCTGCGATGCCGATGGGGAAGGCGCTGCGACTCTGCCCGGGGCTGATCATCATCCCCTCCCGCCATCGGTTGTACGGCGAGGTCTCGCGCCAGGTGATGGGAATCTTACATGAGCAGACTCCGCTTGTGGAACAGATCTCGATTGACGAAGCGTTCCTGGACATCTCGGACATTCGGGATCAACCCGAACGGTTCGCGCGGGGACTTCAGGCCCGCATCCGTGACGATCTGCATCTGCCCTGCTCGATCGGGATCGCCTCGAACAAGCTGGTGGCAAAACTTGCCACCGAGGTGGGTAAGGCCCTTCGACTGCGCGAACTGCGCTCCGCTCAGGGCGAGGCAAAACCTCCCAACGCGCTGACGGTTGTCCCTTATGACGAGGAAGCGTCCTTTCTCAATCCATTGCCTGCAGACATGCTTTGGGGAGTCGGTCCAAAAACATCTGCGCGGCTGGCTGACCTGGGAATCCACACGATCGGCGATATCGCCCGCTGGCCCGAAAGCGAATTGAGCCGCCTGTTTGGCGAGAACGGCCGGGATTTGGCACGTCATGCAAAGGGACTCGATGACCGTCCGATCGTCACCGAGCGTGAGACCAAATCCATCAGCCAGGAAGTCACATTTTCGAAAGATGTGCGCGATGATAGAGTACTGGAGGAAACGCTGCGCGAGCAATCTGTAGAAGTGGCGCGGCAGCTGCGAAAAAATAACCTGGTTGGGAAAACGATCAAGCTCAAGCTCCGCTGGCCCGACTTTACGACACTGACCCGCCAGACGACTCTGAACGACCCGACCGATTCGGATGAACTGATCACCAGGACAGCACTACAGTTGATGAAGGCGGTCCGGAAGACAGGTCAGGCCGTGCGACTTCTCGGAGTCGGCGTCAGCGGACTGGGCCCTCCGGTGCGGCAGTTGGGCTTGTGGGACATGGACTCACAGAAAACCCGCCGGCTTCAGGAAATCGTGGATGACCTGCAGGAGAAGTATGGCAGGGACGTGATCAAACGAGGCAGCACAAAAGGAGATTGACATGAAAGTACTTGATCTCAAAAAACAATACAAGAATCTCTACCGGCCCTCTGCAAAGAAGGTTGAGACGGTGCAGGTGCCGCGTCTGCAATTTGCGATGGTCGACGGCGCCATCGAAAAGGGATCGGAACCCGGCAAATCACCATCCTTCGCGGAGGCAACACAGGCAATCTATAGCCTGTCCTATACGCTCAAGTTTATGCTCAAGAAGCGCAAGACGAATGCGATTGATTATCCTGTCATGGCACTGGAGGGGCTCTGGTGGGTGGAGGATGGAATGTTCGACATTACCATCAAGGACAACTGGTTCTATACCCTGATGATCATGCAGCCGGAAGTGATCACCCTGCAACTTTTCGAGGAAGCGCGAGAGCAGGTCCGCAAAAAGAAAGGGGATAGTGAAATGCTGTCCAAAGCACGGCTTGCACATTTCGAGGAAGGTTTGTGCGTGCAGGTCATGCACATCGGACCGTACGCTACCGAGCCGGCCACAATCGAGCGCATGCGCGCCTATATGCAGGAACAGGCATTGCAGGACAACGTCGGCCCGAACGGCAAGCATCATGAAATTTATCTGAGTGACCCACGCAAGGCTGCGCCTGACAGGATGAAGACCGTGTTGAGGCATCCAGTGGTAAAGATATAATCACGTCATGACAGTACTATCCTCTTCGATTCAAATATCCACGCGCGGGAATGCAGATATTCATGACATTACAGCACAAATTTCGGACGTGGTCTCAGCCAGCAGACTGAAGAATGGCACGCTTACAATTTTCTGTCCCTCCTCCACCAGCGCGTTGACCACCATCGAATGTGAAAGCGGCGCCTTGAGCGATTTGCGCAGGCTCTTCGATGAGATCATTCCTCAGAACCGCGATTATGCTCACAACGCCCGCTGGCACGATGGAAATGGGCACAGTCACGTCCGGGCTGCGCTGCTTGGACCGTCATTGACGATTCCCTTCGTGAATGGAGAGCTGACATTGGGCACCTGGCAGCAGGTCATCTACGTGGATTTCGATAACAGGCCGCGCAGAAGAGAATTGATCCTTCAGCTGATTGGAGAATAATTTTGGTCTGCTACTATCACCCCGATCGATCTGCAGTCGGACTTTGCAAATACTGCCAGCGTGGATTGTGTTCCGACTGCGCCGCGCCGGCAGGCGACTCACTCGGCTGCAAAGGTCTGCATGAGGAGCAGGTCCGGGCGATGGAAGCACTGATGCAAAAGAATATCCTGCAGTCCAAACGGGTTGGATCGGATTACTTACGAAATACGATTTTCTACGGGGTCGTTGGGATGTTGTTCACCGGCTTTGGACTGTCCCAGCTCAACTGGCTGGGACTTCAGGCCGTCATCTATCTCATGATCGGGTTGGCGCTGCTGTGGGCAGCGGGGTCGAATTATATGGAGAGCAGGAAGTATAAATAATCAGAAACTCCGCTGGTTTCGATACGGGCTGGGAACTTCACCCAGCCCTACTCAACCACCAGATTATTTTTACAACTTCATTCCCTTCCCTGCGTATGTCCCGGTGGAAATTATGGAAAGGAGTACATCATGGACACAAACTACAAAAAGTTGACCCGCAGCACGTCCAACCGCATGATCGCGGGTGTCTGTGCAGGGTTCGGCGAATATCTCAGCATCGACCCGACCATCGTGCGCCTGCTGGTCATCCTGGCGTTCTTCACCGGCTTCGGAGGGATCGCCCTGGTCTACCTGGTTATGGCACTCGTCGTCCCCGAACAGACAATACTCCAGTCTTGAGATTCTTCAAATCTTAATAGCACGTTTGAACGATAAATCATTGTATCGTTCAAACGAGCTATTGTTTAACGAGCCAGAGAAATAAATACATCCTCCAGTGTCGGCTCGCCGCTGGCGACATCGCGCACATTCACCCCATTATCTTTCAACACATTCAGCAGGTCTGCTTTACGCTTTCCTCTATCAGTAATTATCCTCAAATGATCTCCAGCAAGCCCAACCCGTAAAACCCCCTCGATCCCGGGCAAAACTTCCAATCCTGCTTCCAGTGGCTCGGCAAAGATTTCCCAGACGTCGCTGGGGATGATGTCCCGTTTTAGGTTGGACGGTGTATCCATCGCCAGGAGTTTTCCGGCGCGCATGATACCAACCCGCTCGCAGTATTCGGCTTCGTCCATGTAGTGCGTAGTGACCAGGATCGTTACTCCGCTTTCGGCAAGCTCGTAGATCAAATCCCAGAAGGCGCGGCGGGCAGTGGGGTCCACGCCGGAGGTGGGCTCGTCGAGGAACAATAATCTCGGCTCATGCACCAGGGCGATCCCCAGGGCAAGCCGCTGCCGCCAGCCGGCGGAGAGGGAACGCGTCAGTGTGGCATCATGTCCCCGCAAGCCGACCCGCTCCAGGGTCCGCCGGATGCGAGCCTTGTCGCGAATCCCATACACGCCGCCGTAGAACGTCAGGTTTTCCAGAACAGTCAGGTCATCATAGATGGCAAATTTCTGCGACATATATCCCGCCCGCGCCCGCACCTCTTCACTCTGGCTGAACGCGTCGAACCCAAGCACGGTCGCCTTGCCGTCGCTCGGCTTGAGCAGCCCAAGCAGCATGCGGATGGTCGTTGTCTTGCCCGAGCCGTTCGGACCCAGGTACCCGATGACTTCGCCCGCTTCCACCTCAAAGTTGACATGATCGACGGCGACGAAATCGCCGAAGCGTCGCGTGAGATTTTCAACCCGGATAACGGCTTCACTCATGATCGGACTCCGATAATGCGATAAAAACATCCTCGAGCGTAGGTGGAACGCCGCGCAGCGCATCCACGTGACCGCCCTCGGTTCGTATCCGCGACTCGAGCCGGCTGAGGACATCCCGAGCTTTGTTCTCCCCCACGCGCAGGTGCAGCCGATCTCCGAACGCCTGGACGTCCTCCACATCCTGATCCTGGTGCGCGGTGTGACGGAGGAGGTTGACCGGCGAGCCGCGCAGTTCAAGGATGCGTCCATTGAGCCGCGCCCGAAGGTTCGACGGCGTATCCTCGGCGATCATCCTTCCGTTCTTCATAAAGCCGACGCGGTGACAGCGTGAGGCTTCGTCCATATAGGGAGTTGAGATGAGTACTGATACGCCTCCTTGAGCAGAGCGAAGCGCAGACGAAGGGTGGGTTCCATCAGTTGCTTTCGTTTCGACTTCACTCAGCGAAGAGGATACAAGTTTGATCACGAGCTGCCAGAAATCCTGGCGCGTGACCGGGTCTACGCCCGTGGTGGGTTCATCGAGCAGCAGAACACGCGGGCGCGTGACCAGCGCCGAAGCGAGGCCTAGCTTCTGTTTCATGCCGCCAGAAAGCTGGCCTGCCCGCCGATCCTTGAAATCGTCGAGCCCCACAAACTCCAGAATTTCCAACGAGCGCGGCAGCCATTCACCTGAACTCATGCCGCGCACTTCCGCGAAGAAACGGATGTTTTCAAGAACGGTTAAATCTTCATACATCGAAAAACGCTGTGAGAGATACCCGATTTGCGAACGTGCATCCTCTGTTTTTCGGATCACGTCGTAACCACAAACGGTCACTTCACCCTTGTCCGGCAGCAATGCACCGACGAGCAGACGCATGGTCGTCGTCTTACCCGCGCCATCCGCACCGACCAATCCATAGATCTCACCTGCTTTGATCTGCAGCGAGACATCATCCACAGCATGAAGATCGCCGAAGGATTTGTGCAGGTTGTTGGCGGAAACAAGATAGTTATCCATAGTCATGTATAAATTCTATTCGGTCAAACGTCGAAGGTCAAAGGTCGGGTGGCAGGTCAATATTGTAAATAGCTTCAGTATCAGAAATACGCCTCTGGCGAGGGTTGGTCCCCAGGTAGGTAATAAATTTGGAAATCCGGCGGGAACATTTTTCTGCAATTGCGAAGGATTCTTTGAACTGTTCTTCCGAAATGTATTTTTGATCCCATGCAATATAAAGTTGTGATCGGACCTCACCGGCAGAGGCTCGGGCCATTCCCAAAAAATTGATGAATGGAACATCCGTGCGGCTCTCGAAACCCTCAGCAATATTACTCATCACCGAAACACTCACACGCCGGATTTGATCTCTCAATCCGAAATCCCGATTAAAGCCTGCTTGGTTACCAAGTGTATAAATCATGTTAGTCAACTGCCGTGTCGTTTTCCATGATTCAATTTTCTCAAAGCGGGTAATACCAGCCATATCAATCTCCTCTTCCAAAATAGACTTTCGACATTTGACATTTGACCCTTATTTGAACGTTACATCCGCCGGCATGCCGATTTTCAGTTTTCCTTCATCGTCAGTCACTTTTAATTTGATGGCATAGACCGTGGAACTGCGTCCCTCCACCGTCTGTACGTTGCGCGGGGTGTATTCAGCCTGGTCGGCGATATGGATCACTTCGGCATTAAAGGTTTCGCCCGGGAAGGAGTCGACGGTCACGGAGGCGAGTTGTCCCAGCTTGATCTGCCCATAACGGTCTTCGGGAACATAGACAGTAATGGTCATATCGCTCAAGTCCGCCATGGCCAGGGCTGCCGCGCCCGGTTGGATGAATTCTCCAGGCTCCACATTACGGGTCAGGATGACGCCGTCCATGGGAGCAACCACCGTGAGCTTCGCGATCTGGGTATCCAGCAGACCCAGGTTGGCTTCAGCCTGGCGTACAGCCGTCTCTGCCTGCTGAAGAGCGGATTTCGCCTGTTCAAGAGCCGTTGAGGCGATGGTCACCTGCGGAGAGTATTCGCCCGTCTGCAGGCGGCTCAATGTATCCAGTGCCACCTCATAGCGTTCTTTCGCAACGGAAAGTGCAGCGCGGGCTTCGAGAACCTGTTCCGCTGCCTCGGTCGTGAGCAGATCATCGTAGGCCTGTTCCGCTTCACTGAGCTCGGCATCTGCAGAATCGAGAGCCGCCTGTGAAGCAGAGACAAGATCGCTCTCACCACTGAGTTCTTTCGCCAAAGCGATTTTGATCCGGTAAGCTGGAGCAAGAGGAGGCAACTTCACCTGTATATCTTCCGGGCTGACTTTGCCCCCTGATACCTGTGCATGGTCATCGACTGCTTTGGCGATGAGATACTCGATGCGGGCGTTGGAAAGACGTGTTTCGGCAGCCACAAAATCAGAGGAGGAGAGGCTTTGAGTAACCCGATCGAGATCAGCCTGGGCTTGCTCGAGCGCCTCACGGGCAGATTCAACTCCGGCCTGGGCTGAGGAGATTTGCTCATCCTGGCTGAAGTACCACAGTGGCTCTTCAAAATAGTTTGGGGTGCGGCTGCTCCAATCGATCAGTCGTCTCCCTCCTTGCTGGGCGCGGGCAGCGGTCAGGGCGGCATCGTATTGCGCCTGCGTCATGTTATAGGCGCTTTGAGCTGTCAGCAGCGCGCTGCGGGCGGATTCCACTCCGCTTTGGGCAACGATGCGCTGCGCGGCCAGCAGGCTCTCGTCCAGGGAAAAGAGCGGATCGCCGGATTTAACGGATTGACCTTCATTGACCAGGACTTCCTTCACTTTGCCGGCCATCTCCACTGAGATGTTTAGCCCTGTTGCCTCAATGGTTCCGGAAGCATCCAGGCTTCCAGTACTGTCAGCATTCAATGTGCGAACTCCATAGTAAATACCAAAGGCAATGACCAGTACAATAAGAATGATCGCGGGGAGTGGGGGACGTCTGTGTTGCATGATTACCTCCAGAGGGAATTAATCCAATCGTTTGCGGAAGCGGAACGCGGCCGCGCTCATGATGGCTACTGCAAAGATCGTCAATGCAATGATTTGTTCCATGAGCGCCTGCACGCCGACGCCTTTTAACAAAAGCGCCCGGATGATTACAAGGTAATAGCGAAGCGGGACAAGGGCAGAAACATATTGAAGGAACCTGGGCATCGCTTCAATCGGAAAGAAAAAACCTGAAAGAAAAATACTCGGCAGCATCGTGACCATCACGATAATGAACGCCTCCTGCTGTGTATTGGCGATCGTGGACGCGAATAAACCGATCCCAAGACTCGAGAGAAGAAACAGGCCCGACAGCGCAAAGATCAGTCCCAGACCCCCGCGAATAGGAACCTTGAACCACAAGTGTCCAATGATCAGAACTTCAATCGTGTCAATGAATGCCAGAATGGCATAGGGCAGAATTTTCCCCACCACCAGCTCCCAGGAGCGGATGGGAGTGACGATTAGTTGTTCGATCGTTCCTCGCTCGCGCTCGCGCACAATGGATGAGGCGGTCAGCAGCGCTGTAATGAAGAACAGGATCATGCCGATGACACCGGGCACATTGAAGTAGGCGGCGATCAGATCGGGGTTGTACCAGACCTGGGTCCGCACATCGAGCGGAGGTGTGAATTCGGAAGGCCGCCCGCTCAGCGCGGCCTGCTCAGTCAGCACCCTGGTAGCATAGGTTTGACCGATTAACTTTGCAGTGGAGAGCGCTGTCCCACCCACGGTCGCATCCGAGCCATCCAATACAAATGCTACCTGCGCATTTCCCTCCGAGAGCCGGGTGTCATAATCAGGTGGGATGATCAACGCAGCCCGGATCCGCCCGGACTCAATCAAATCGGTATATTCTCCTTCAGAGTAAACGGGGTAATCGATGCTGAAGTAATTTGCCGCGCGGAATGCATCCAGGAGGGCACGCGACTGCGGCGACTGGCTTTGGTCCCAGACGGCGAGCGAGATATTCTTGACATCCGTCGTTGCTGCGTATCCGAGCAGGAATAATTGCATGATCGGCATGAGAATGATCAGCACCAGAGTACGCGGGTCACGGAGGATCTGTATAAATTCCTTACGGATGATGGATGTTAAGCGCGAGTTCATGCTGGCTCCTTTAAGATCCCATGCAGGAAAATATCCACATAAGCCTCGGCTGCATTTTTCGGCATGAGTTTTTGGACAACCGAGTTGGAAATGATCATTTCCGTGATGAAGTAGGAAATGACCATGCCAAAGAATGACCGCATCAGCACGGCGGGATTTTTCACTCGCAAGTCCTGCCTTGACTTGATCACCTTTTCAAAAACAGGCAAAACCTTGGGACCTATCTCGCGTAACAAAACCGCGCCATGTTTGCCTTTGAATTCAACCAGTTCAATGAACATCAGGTTGATGAACTCCGGCTGCCTGCCCAGTTCATCGATTACGATTCGAAATGCGTTCCCAAAAAATTCCTCTGCAGTTTCCCCTTCTGCAGCAAGGATCAGGGGAAGTATCTTCTTGTATGGATGTTGATCGACGATAATGGCTTTGAAGATTTCCTCCTTGCTCGAGAAGTGGTTATAGATACCTCCCAAGGCAAGCTGGGCCCGATCGGCGATCTGGCGCATGGAGGTGGCATGATAGCCTTGTTCCAGAAAGAGACTGATAGCCGCGTGCTCGATGGCAAAGCGGGTGGCTTCGCCCTTTGTGACAGCTTCTTTCCCAGTCATATATTTCTCCAAATATGAACGAACGTTCGTTTTTATTTTAACTGCATCTTACAGACTGTCAAGAGTATAGGAGCGCTTCCTATCCTTAGGGTGGCAAGTTTTCATAATGGTAAAATCCTCCCATGCTCCCCCTTACAAAGGTAGAACAATTTACTCGCAGGCATTTGCGCCACAACGTCACTGTCAATTTGTTCGATGGCGGCCTGTTTGGCATCGCGCTTGGGTTCGCGTCTTTCGGCACGATACTGCCCCTCTTCGTCGCTTCGATGACCGATTCGGCGACCCTGATTGGACTTGTGCCTGCCATCCATGCCGCGGGCTGGCTCCTGCCACAATTGTTCACTGCCAACCACACCGCCCAGCTCCGCCGCTACAAACGGACAGTTCTGCTGAATACCATTCATGAACGCCTGCCGTTTTTGGGTTTTGCCATGGTAGCGTTCCTGCTGCCAGCTATCGGTTTGCAGGCAGGCTTGATCCTCACCTTTATGTTCCTCATCTGGCAGGGGCTGGGCGGCGGCTTTACTGCCAATCCGTGGACCAGCATGATCTCCAAGATCATGCCCCCCGAGTCGCGTGGAACGTTCTTTGGCACACAGGCCGCAATCGCCAACCTGTTCATCAGCGGCGCAGCCGTGCTGGCGGGCTATATATTGAATAAATACGTTTCGTGGCTCGACTTCATGTACTGCTTTTTGATCGCATGCCTGTTCTTCACAATCTCCTGGTTCGCGCTCGCCCTGACGCGCGAACCGGCTGATTACGAAAAGGTGGTGGAAGAAAATCCGCCTCCCTTTTGGCACGGCGCGGGACAAATCCTGCGGCGCGACAAAAACTTCGACTGGTTTCTTACCTCACGCGTGCTTTCACAGTTTGCGACCATGGGGTTTGCATTCTATATCGTCTACGCCCTGCGCCGCTTCGACATGGATCCGCTGACAGCCGGTTATCTCACAGCCGCTTTGACCATCTCACAGACCGTGGCGAATGCTGGCATGGGCTGGCTGGGAGACCGGATCGGTCATCGCTGGATGTTGATCGTCGGCGCGGCGTCTGCGATGCTTAGCTCCCTGCTCGCATGGTTCGCTCCATCGCTCGCCTGGTTCTTCCCGATCTTCGTCCTCACTGGTTTTGCCAATGTTTCCATCTGGACGAACGGCATGACCATGACCGTCGATTTCAGCGGCGAAAAGGAACGTCCCTTCTACATTGGCCTCGCCCAAACCCTGACAGCACCTGCTACGATCCTTGCTCCCCTGCTCGGCGGCTGGATCGCAGATAGGCGGGGCTTTGAGTTTACATTTGCATTGTCCGCAGCGCTGTCGATTGTGATGATGTCCATCCTGATCTTTCTGGTAAGAGAACCTCGTAAACTGGCCGCCGCTGGAGACACTGTCCTTCGCGAAGCATCCCTGCTGGACGGCGTCGCATCGGAGAATCACGAAATGGTGGACGGCGCTTAAACAACCCAAGGAGACCCCATGACCCTCATACAGGAAAAAGCCAGTCAAGCGCTCGAAATTCTCAAGGAGCAACAAACGGATATGTGGCTCACATTTGTCCGCGAGACGAGTGGTGTGCGCGATCCCGCCCTCGATCTATTGATCGGTTCCAATGATCTGACCTGGCCCTCGGCATTGATCCTGACCCGCGGCGGCAGGAAGATCGCCATTGTCGGCAACCTGGAAAAGGATGCGCTTCAACGACTGGATGCCTTCGATGAGCTTATCGGATATGACAAATCGATACGCGAGCTTCTGCGCGAGACGATCGCCCGCCTCAACCCCAATCGAATCGCAGTCAACACTTCGAGAAACAATGTCCACGCCGACGGGTTGACTCATGCCATGCATGGGATACTGCTTGAATATCTCGCTGATATGCCTTACGCGGATCGCATCGTCAGTGCCGAACCTGTCATCTCCGCCCTGCGCGGACGAAAGACGAGTGCAGAACAGTCGTACATCCGCAAAGCGGTCGAGATCACAGACGAGATATTCATCAGGACGTTTCGTTTCATCAAAGTCGGCATGACCGAGATCGAGATCGGCGAGTACATGCAGAAACTCGCCAGGGAGTATGGTGTGGGACTCGCCTGGCCCGCAGAAAATTGCCCGGCTGTGAACAGTGGACCCGATTCACCAGTTGGGCACAATGGCCCAACGAACATCAAGGTGGAGCGCGGTCATCTCCTGCACTTTGACTTTGGTGTGAAAGATGAAGAATATTGCTCCGATATTCAGCGGGTCGCGTACGTCCTGCGCGATGGGGAGACCGAAGCCCCTGCGCCGGTTCAGCGCGGTTTCATCACGATAAGAACCGCGATCGAAAAATCCCGCCAGGCGATGAAAGCTGGCGTGAGCGGCAACTCCATTGATGTGATCTCACGTGAAATCGTCACCGATGCTGGCTATCCTGAATTCCCTCACGCTCTCGGTCATCAGCTCGGACGCGTTGCCCATGATGGCGGCGCGCTTCTGGGTCCGCTATGGGAGAAGTATGGAGATTCGCCGAATCAAAAACTCGAGGTGGGACAGATTTTTACCATCGAACCCAGCCTCATTGTCCCTGGTTACGGCTGTCTTGGCCTGGAAGAAGATGTATTGATCACAGAAAACGGAGCCGAATATTTTACTGAACCCCAACAGGAGATTGTGCTTCTCAAGGGATAGAGTACATTGCCAAGCCGCTTCACTTGCAGGCTGCAATGATGGATGCAGAGGACACAATCGTGTTCTCTTTTTGTTTGACTTTATGGGGGAAACGACTCACATCCTGCTGTCTGCTGCCGCGGCGAAACTCTCGGTATCGGGATGGAAGAGACAAAGGGAGACTCATTTTGATGAAACGGGAATCCGCTTCGGCTGCGCGTGAGGCGGAGCCTTCCAAAGATGAGGCGCTTCATCCCATTCCTCGTATGTCATCCATCACTGGCTTGAAAAAGTACCCGTGCTATACTTATTTTGTGAAATTATTCACTATGGAAGGAATAAACATGCTCCAGGACGATCCCAGAATTTTGGAACTCCGCCGCGTGCGGGCGAAAGCCCTCGAAGGTGGCGGTGAAGAAAGAATCAAAAAACAAAAAGCCAAAGGTAAATTGACCGCACGCGAACGCGTGAACCTTCTCCTTGATAAAGGTACATTCAACGAGATCGAGCCGTTCATCACCCACCAGGGCGACGAGATGAACCTGCTCACGGAAAAATTCTATGGGGATGGCGTAATTACAGGCTATGGCCAGATCCATGGGCGGACCGTCTATCTGTATTCACAGGATTTTACGATCTATGGTGGGACACTCAGTGAAATGCAATCGCACAAGATCTGTCGCGTTATGGACCTGGCTGTCCGCAACGGCGTGCCGTTCATCTCGTTGATCGATTCAGGCGGCGCGCGCATTCAGGAGGGCGTCCGCTCGATGGGCGGGTACGCAGAGATCTTCAGGCGCAACGCTCAATATTCAGGCGTGATCCCCCAGATTGCAGTCATGCTCGGACCTTGCGCCGGCGGCGCGGCTTATTCTCCGGCCTTGCAGGACCTGGTCATCATGGTGGAGAAATCCTCATTCATGTTCCTGACCGGGCCCGAGGTGATCCGGGCTGTGACAGGTGAAGTGATCGATGCAGAGGCTCTCGGCGGCGCGGCCGTGCATATGTCCGTCAGCGGCGTGGCACATTTCAGCGTGAAGAACGAAATGCAGGCACTCGAAACAGTGCGGCACTATCTTTCCTATTTGCCCTCGAACAACGCGGAAAACCCTCCATTTGAAGCCCCAGACGATGACTTCCTGCGGATGGATGAATCGCTGAACAGCATGGTGCCACTCGATTCGTCTGAACCGTACATCATGCACCAGGTCATCGAAAAGATCGTTGACAGACGCACATTCTTTGAATTCCAGCCAGACTGGGCGCGTAATGCGATCATTGGGTTTGCGCGCATCGGTGGGCACAGTGTAGGCATCGTGTCACAAGAGCCCGCCATCATGGCAGGTGTGATCGACATCGACGCGGCGGACAAGATGACCCGCTTTGTTCGCATGTGTGACTGCTTCAACATACCACTGGTCACATTCGTGGATTCGCCGGGCTTTCTGCCTGGCATTGCCCAGGAGCATGGCGGTATCATCCGTCACGGAGCCAAGCTGCTGTATGCGTACTCCGAAGCGACAGTCCCAAAGATTTGCATCATCACCCGCAAGGCATATGGCGGCGCCTATGTTGTCATGTCCAGTAAATATCTTGGCACGGATGTCACCTATGCCTGGCCTTCCGCCGAAATTGCAGTTCTGGGCGCGGAGGGTGCGGCAAATATTCTGTTCAGGAAACAGATCGAACGTGCCGAAAACTCCGCTGCCGAACGGAAAAAACTGGCGGATGAATACCGGGAAAAGTTCAACAACCCCTACTATGCAGCCGGTACCGGCTACTTGGACGACATCATCGAGCCACGCGAGTCGCGCCCGAAGATCATCGCCGCGCTTTCGGCATTACGGGACAAATACACGCCTGCCCCGCCGCGCAAGCATGGGAACATCCCGGTATGAGCAATTTAACTCTCGCCCTCCAAATCACTGCCCTGGGTATGGGACTCGTCTTTGCTGTGATCATTTTGATCTGGTGGATGATGGCACTGCTCACGAGCCTCACCGCTGACAAAAAGTCTCCTCCGAAAGCGCTCACTTCTGCCTCTCCCGTGGAGGATGAAAAAGCCCGGGCTGCGGCAATCGCTGTAGCAATTGCCATGGCGGAGCACCAATTGTCACAAACACACCCCCTGCCTCTGCCGCCCACGGCGATCGTCTCGGCCTGGCAATTGGGGATGCGCACGAGGCAGTTAGCCGCGAAGGGGAGCCCCATCGTTCGCAATCCGCGCAGGATAGGATAGTCCATGAAATACCAAATCAGAGTTTCAGACAGGTTGTACGATGTGGAGATCGAAGATATCCACGCCCGCCCCATTCTTGCACTTGTGGATGGAGAGAGATTCGAAGTCCAGCCGGAAAGCGGAGACGAGTCCGAGGTCCCGGAGAGAGTGAACAGTCCCAGGCTTGTTGAGCCTTTGCGGCCTTCCACTCTTCAAAGCGGCAGCCTCAATGAATTGACAGCACCTCTGCCCGGTACGATCATTGAGATTTTTGTGAAGGCTGGCGAGCAGATCGAATCGGGCCAGGTCGTGCTGGTCATCGAAGCCATGAAGATGAAGAACAGCATCCGCTCGACGCGGGCCGCCAGGGTGGCAGAAATTCTTGTCAACCCGGGCCAAGCCGTGGCTCATAAACAGGGACTGGTGAAATTCGAATGAGTATCTTTGAACTGGTGCCCGAACTCTTAAACGGAATATCGAACTTCAGCCTGGGCAACGCAGTCATGCTCACCGCGGCGTTGGTGCTGATCTGCCTGGCTATTTTTAAGGAGATCGAGCCGGTCCTGCTGCTGCCGATCGGCTTCGGTTGTCTGCTGGCGAACATCCCATTAGCGGGGATGACCGCAGCGCAGGGCATGATGGGGGTTCTGTATGATGCTGGCATCTCAACGGAGCTGTTTCCCTTGCTGATCTTTATCGGCGTGGGCGCGATGATCGATTTCAGCCCGCTTCTTTCACAGCCCAGGATGGCTTTACTTGGCGCAGCGGGGCAGTTCGGGATCTATGCCACATTGATCCTTGCGGTACTGATTGGCTTCCCGCTCAACGAAGCCGCCTCGATCGGGGTTATCGGCGCGATCGATGGACCCACTTCGATTTTTGTTTCCTCGCAGCTCGCGCCCGAGCTGCTGGCTCCCATTGCTGTGGCGGCATTCTCCTATATGAGTTTGATCCCAATCATCCAGCCGCCGCTGATGAAGTTATTGACCACCAAAAAGGAGCGACTCATCCGCATGGAGTATGCTCCCAGACCCGTTTCGCAGCGGGCGCTGCTCTTCTTCCCCATCCTGCTTACACTGGTCATCGGGCTGCTGATTCCCAAGGCAACCCCGCTGATCTCCATGCTCATGCTCGGGAATTTGCTTAAAGTCTCTGGCGTGGTCGACCGTTTAAGCAAAGCTGCGCAAAATGAGATCATCAACATCGCAACTCTGTTCCTTGGACTGGCAATTGGCGGGACAATGGAGGCTGAAAGTTTCCTGAGCATCTCAACAATCCAGATTCTTGGCCTGGGTCTGCTGGCCTTTGTATTAGACACCGTAGCCGGTTTGCTTTTTGGAAAACTGATGACAATCCTGAGTGGAAACAGGATCAACCCGTTGATCGGTGCGGCAGGCATTTCAGCCTTCCCGATGGCGGGCCGCCTGGCAGCGAAGGTGGCAAACGAGGAAGACCCTGACAATTTCATTCTCATGCATGCCATGGGTGCAAATACAGCCGGTCAGTTGGGGAGTGTGATCGCGGGCGGAGTATTGCTGACAATCGTGATCCATTTGATTTAGTCACCCCGATCACTTAGACGTAGAATCACCGAGGCACAGGAAAATTAGTTCCTTGTGCCTCTCTGTTTCGATAACAAAATTTCAAATCCCGCTAAAATAATCCTGTTCCACGCCCTTCCAGGTTTCATCATTCAATCTCATATATTTTGCCAACAACGGATGGACGCGGCTCAGTTCCTCATACATCCGTTGGGCAACGCGTCGGATCGAAAAATGCGCGTTCGAAGCGGAGCGGAGCTGACAAAAGGCAAATGCCTCGCGCAGGTTGAACTCTGCCAGTACGCGGCGGTTGAATCCATTGGGGACAACATACTGGGCGATGGTCGGATTGACCGCATGCAGCTTCTCGAACATCCGCTCAGCCGATCCCATGGCCGCCTCATACTCGGACCCGAAACCTGCCTCCGTGATCAGGCGCGGGGTCGCGTACCCAAGCCGCGCCGTCAGGCGCTGCGGCGTTTGTGTCATCATGCGGTGACGCTTGAACTCAGCATACGCACCCTGGTC
>DATFET010000336.1:0-14752 GCA_035250835.1 Anaerolineales bacterium | reverse complement strand
AAACCCGACCTGGTGAACAGCATTCTGACATCGCAAAGCCGCGACGCGGTGACATTCATCGCGGACAGCATGGCGCGCCGCCTCAGCAACAGCGGAAGTCTGCTGACCCTGCTCGTTCTCTTGATTCCCTCGCTGGCATTTCTCTTCCAGAAAGACAGTCCCGCTGAAAATAATCTGCCTCGAATCCAGCCGTCCGCTTTTGTCCTTTTATTGATCTCCCTTGGCACACTGCTCATCCTGGGACCGGACTTTTTCTACTTACGAGATAACTTCGGTTACCGCATCAACACGGTCTTCAAGTTCTACTACCAGGCATGGATCCTGCTTTCGATCGCGGCTGCATTCGCAGTTGTGGTGATGCTGTCCGAGCTGCGTGGACTGGCATCAATCGTCTATTCAGTCATGATTGTCTTTGTGATAGCAGTTGGATTGCTCTATCCTGTTTTCAGCATCCTAACCAAAACAGACGACCTCAAGATAAACAACCCCGAGCTGCGCACACTGGATGGTGCAGCGTACCTGGCCGGCTTTCTGCCCGAGGATTACCAGGCGTTTACGTTCATGCAAGACCTGGAGCCCGGGGTGGTCGCGGAAGCAACCGGCGGACAGTACAGTGAATATGCCCGTGTCTCGACATTCACGGGCATGCCCACCGTGCTGGGCTGGGACGGGCATGAAGGCCAGTGGCGCGACTATGCCCTGCAGGGCACGCGCAAGGACGACCTGCAAACCCTGTACACCACGCCCAATTGGGATTCTGCCCGGGAGATCATCGATCGCTACAACATCCGCTATATCTATATTGGGCCATTGGAGCGTTCCACCTATCCTGTCAACGAGGAAAAATTCAATCTCTTCCTCGATCCGGTTTATCAACAGGGCAATGTGACCATCTACGAGGTGCCCTCGCGCTGAGGGTATATAGAGAGTAAAATACCTTCATGAATTCCACCCGACTCAAATATGAAGGCTGGCTGTATGAGCTGGCCTTTCTTATAGCACTCGCTTTCCGACTGATTCAACTGGGTGCATCCCCATTGAACGATTCAGAAGCTGCACTTGCCATGCAGGCTCTTCAGATTGCACGCGGAGCGCCTCCACTTCTCGGACCTCAGCCCGCCTACATCCTCCTCACCAGTCTTCTCTTCTCGGTGATCGAGAGTACGAACTTCATAGCGCGTTCTCTCCCTGCCATCGCAGGGAGCGCGCTGGTATTTGCTCCGTTCCTCTTTCGGGAAAAGCTCAAGCCGCGCCCGGCATTGGTCCTTGCTTTCCTCTTTGCCATCGACCCGGGACTGGTGGCGTTGTCGCGCCTGGCAGGCGGGACCATCCTGGCGATCACCTTCACTCTTTTTGCCTGGGGGATGTGGGCCCACCGCCGCCCCATCCCGGCCGGGATTTTTGCCGGCCTGGCCCTGCTTTCCGGGAACTCCATTTGGATGGGACTGGTCGCCTTCGGGCTGGTCTGGCTCTTCGTCCAGGGATTGGGAACGAGACAATCCGCAAGCCAGTCTGAAGACTCCACTTCTTCAATCTCTGAAGGACCTGAATCATCAGGAGCTGCCGAGGCATCTCAAGACTCAAATACCAGCTACCCAGTACGGCACGCCCTCCTCGCCATGATCGCCACCCTCGTCCTAGTTGGAACGCTTTTCTTCCTCGTCCCAAACGGACTCAGCGCCTGGGCCTCCTCATTACCCGCCTACCTGAGCGGATGGGTGGCCGCCTCGGTCATGACGCCTGCCCGAACGGCGTTCACGCTGCTGGTCTATGAGCCGCTTGGACTCTTCTTTGCTATCCTTTCGCTGATCCGCGGCTTTCGGACAGGCAGCCAGCGCATCATCCGTTTGAGTATCTGGCTGGGAGTCTCCCTGCTGCTGGCAATCTTTTACCGTCAGCCAGGCGAGCTTGCATGGGTCATCCTCCCGTTGCTTGCCCTTGCCTCGCTGGAAATCTCGCACAGTCTGAACATCAGCCGCTCGGACAGGCTTGAAGTGGGCGTGGTTGCCACTGTCCTTTTGATCCTGCTGGCATACATCTGGTTCGATATCGCCGCGATCGGGCTGGATCCCTTCAGCCAGTTCGTCGCTACGTTGCCTGGCTTCGGCAGTATTCAGAACCCGCGCTATGTGATCCTGTACGGTGCGCTCGGAATCCTTGTCCTATGCATCCTGTTTGTTGCTTTTGGCTGGTCATCGCGGATCGCCCGTCTGGGTGCTGAATGGGCTTTCCTCATTTCCCTGACGGTCTACAGCCTCGGCGCGGCCTGGGACAGCAGCGGAGTCCGAAACCGTAACGCGGTGGAACTGTGGACGCCGGATCAGAAACCTGCACAGGCGGATCTTCTCCTCGCGAGTGTGAAAGACGTTTCGGAAATGAGTCTCGGTCATGACCAGTCCCAGCCGGTCGCCATCGTGGGAGTCGATTCCGCGGCTCTCGAATGGCTCCTGCGGGATCACTTCGCCGAACAGGTCTCTGCACTCGACCCGCAGTCCACGCCGCCCATCATCATCACCCCGCCCATGGACAATTTAAGTCTGCCCGCTGCCTATCGCGGTCAGGACTTCACCTGGCGCCAGCGCGTACAATACGAGTCCATGCAGCGACCGGAATGGTGGCGCTGGCTTGTCAACCGTCAGTTGCCGCGTGAAAATGAGACCATTATTCTGTGGGCGCGCGATGATCTCTTCCCGGACGCACGCCAAAATCCCCAGTAAAGAATAAACCCTGTGAAATTGGGAGCAGATCCGCCATAACTTCAGAGAAGACTTTGCAGCAATACACTACAAGGAATATGACCATCACTCCATCCATCATCGCCATAGACGGGCCCGCCGCATCGGGCAAATCCACGCTTGGGCTGAGGCTTGCCCGGGCCCTCGGTTATCTTTTCTTCGACACCGGCGTGATGTACCGCGCCGTTACCTGGCTGGCGTTGGATCGCGGCGTTGATGTGTACGATGAAGCCGCGCTCACCGCGCTGGCTGAGGGAACGCCCATCGAGGTCGGGCCGGCCTCCGTCGCGGATGGGCGCACCAGTGACATCCTGGTGGAGGGCAGGGACATCACCTGGGAGACGCGCCTGCCCGAAGTGGAGAGGAATGTGTCTGCGGTTTCCGCGTACCGCGGCGTGCGCAGAACATTAAGTCAGCAGCAGAGGCGCATTGGTCTGCGCGGCAACGTTGTGATGGTCGGCCGCGACATCGGCACGGTCGTCCTGCCGGAAGCTGATCTCAAGATCTACCTGATCGCCACCGCGGAGGAACGAGCCAGGAGGCGCTACGATGAGATCCTGGGACGCGGTGAAAGCGCGGGCTATCAGGAGATCCTCGCAAAAGTCATCGAACGCGACCGCATCGATTCGACCCGCGACGTGGCTCCGTTAAAGCCGGCTGAGGATGCCATCCTGCTGGACTCCGATAAGCTGAACGCCGATGAAGTCTTCGAGAAGGTCCTGGGTTTATGCCGATGAGCGACGTGTATCGAGTCCCGCTGCGTTTGCGGCTTATCCGTCCGATTTTGAAGGTGTTTTTTCGCAGTCTCTATCGCGTTTTGTCACACGTAACGATCATCGGGAGGGAGAATATTCCGTATGGCAAACCACACGTGGTTGCCATGAACCACGTCTCGATTTTCGATCCCCCGCTCGTGGCCGCGTTCTGGCCCGGGCAGCTCGAGGTGATCGGCGCGATCGATGTGTTCGAGAAACCCGGCCAGGGATTGTTGGTGAGAGCGTACGGCGCCATCCCCGTCCACCGCGGCGACTATGACCGTTCGCTGCTCAGCCGGATGATTAAAATCCTCGAGGCTGGCTATCCACTGTTGATCGCGCCCGAAGGTGCACGCTCGCATGTACCTGCCATGAATCGCGCCAAGCCCGGCATAGCCTATCTCATCGAAAAGACGCGCGTGCCGGTCGTGCCGGTTGGCCTGGTGGGCACAACCGAGGATTTCTGGCAGCGCGCCAAACGCGGTGAACGGCCTCCGCTTGAAATGCGCATCGGCAAGCCCATCCTGCTCCCTGAGATCACAGCCAAAGGCACCAGCAGACATGAAGCCCGTCAACATAACGCTGACCTCGTGATGAATCACATTGCAGGTCTATTACCTCTGGAGTACCGTGGAATATATGCGGAATCAGCCATCTTCCCATCCTAAGCCCGTCACCGAAATCTGGCGTCCGGACTGGGTCGCATTACCGCGTCTTACGCTCGCCAGGCGACTCTTCCGCCCGATTGCGCTGGGATTGCTCAAACTCATCTCCTTTTTTACCATGAGGCCCACGGTGAGCGGCATGGAGAACTTTCCCAAAGAGGGTCCCGCGCTGGTGGTTATCAATCATCTCGGTGATGCCGACGCTGTGCTGCTGGGAGCTTCCATTCCCTACCCAATCGAGGCGCTGGGTAAGATCGAGCTGCATGACCATCCACTTGTCGGACGAATCTTCCGCGCCTACGGCGTTATCTGGATCCATCGCGGCCGCCCGGACCGCAAGGCCTTGCGCGCCGCCCTGGACGGGCTCGCCGAAGGACGCGTGGTCTCCGTGGCGCCGGAGGGTCGCGAGTCCCTGACGGGCGCGCTTGAAGACGGCAATGAAGGCGCGGCTTTTATTGCCCTCAAATCCGGTGCACCGATTGTCCCCATCGTCATGACAGGCACTGAGAACAATAATACCTACGGTCATTTGAAACGATACAAACGCGCCCAGGTTACTCTGACTGTGGGAAAGCCATTTCATCTGCAGGTACACTCAGACCGTCAGACCATGCTGCGGGAGGGCACCCGACAGATTATGGAAACACTGGCAGCCATGCTGCCCGAATCCTATCAGGGCAATTACAAATCCCTTTCATAATAATTCCAGTACTGTTGTCATTGCTTCACCACGTTCACAGATACGGATTAACGCTATAATCCTCTCATATGCAGTTCCTGACAACACTGTTGGAAAACCGCGCCTATCTGAATCCCCTCTCGATTGCCGGGTGGATGGTATGGCTCGGCCTGGCAGGGCTGCTCCTGGTTCTGCTGCTCAACTGGCGCAAGTACCAGCCCGCCCTGGGCCGTAAGAATTGGGGGATACTGACTGCGCTCATCGTAGCAGTTCCAATTACAGCCCTATTTTTCGGTTTTAAACTTACGATAGGGAATGTCCTGCCGATCCCCGGCCTGCCAGTCGAACCCCTGGGCTCGACGATGATGATTTTCTCTGCCATTCCCTGGACGCTGGCAGGCGGTCTGCTCGGTCCACTTGCCGCGGCAGGGATCGGGATATTGAGCGGGGTGGTGCAGGGGGTTTGGGATAGTCACAGCTTCTTCACCATGATCGAGCTTGCATTGATGGGGACCTTGTTTGCAGTGGCGAACCGTCAGCGTTATCGCACAACCATTTTTCGTTGGTTGAGAATGCCGCTCTTCAGCGCCTTGAGCCTAGTCCTCGTCCACGCGGTATTGTTCCTGCTGGGTGCATTCTTTACCTCTGTGGGGACAGCCTCGGTTACCCAGCGCCTGGAGTATGCCTTCAGCAATCTGGGTGTGATCAGCCTGGCCTTCGGCGCGGAAATGTTCGTTGCCGGGCTGGTCGCGCAGTTGGTCACATCCAGATTTCCCTACCGCTGGGGCGAGACCTGGGCTCTTCAGCCATCGCCTGCTGAAAAGAGCATTGAGACGCGTTTCATGTTCGGCACGGGGACAATTATTACCTTGCTGCTGGTCACGCTTCTCGTCGGCGATTGGATCGTCGCTGGGCGGGCAGCTCGCCGGCTCCTGCAGGAACGGCTCCAGAGCTCGGCGCAGCTTGCCTCACAGAATGTCCCTTTCTTTCTGGAAACGGGCCAGAACCTGACAGCCCAGATCGCGGACGATGCCCGCTTCCAGGACTCGAACACAGACCGGACTGCTCTCCTGAGGGAAAGAAGTCAATCCGTCCCCTTTTTCAACCAGCTCGTCCTCGTGGATCTGGCGAGTCGTTCGGTCCTGGCAAGGTACCCGGCGAATGCCGCTTTTCAGCTCACCCCTCCCGAGGAGGGCGGCCTGTCTCTGATCCAGCAGGGAGTGCCGAACCAGGTCTACACCATCCCTCCCGTCGGTGAGGGAGAGGCGGCAGGCGCGTCCTTTCTGGCTTCCATCCCACAGACCGGGCTGGCATTGATCGGCCGTACCGAACTCGGATCAAACTCGTACACACGCTCGCTGATCAGCAGCCTCGACAGTCTCTCCGAAGTGGAGGGCAGAGGCCTGCTGACCGCGGATGGAGTGATCGTCTACGATTCCCAGGGCACAGGCACCTGGCAGGCGTACGAGGGGCAGAGCAGCGACCAGGCTGCCTTCTTCGATGAGACCGACTCGGTCGGGATGCGGCGGCTGGTCTATTACCAGCCGGTCGAGGGGCATCCCTGGGCGGTTGTTCTCTCGGTGCCTACCCAGGCAACCCAGCAGCTTGCCATCGATATTGCGCTGCCGATCTCGCTGATGATCGTCCTGCTGGGGATCATGGCGCTGGTCTTCCTGCGCGTGAACCTGCGGTCGGTCATCGGCTCTCTCCAGGGCCTGGCAGCCGAGGCGCGTTATCTCTCAACAGGCAAGTTCGACCGTCCCCTCACAGTGAGCGGAGAGGACGAGATCAGCGATCTCACGTATGCCTTCGAGCAGATGCGCGTCAACCTGCAGGCGCGCCTCCAGGACCTGAACCGTTTGCTGTCTGCCAGCCAGGGCGTGGCATCCAGCCTGACCCTGGGCGAAGCGCTGCGTCCTGTGCTCGAAGCGGTGGTCGCGAACGGCGCCCGCTCGGCCTCCATCGTGCTGATGCGCGACATCTTCCCGACCACAGCCTTTACCCCGGTCCGCTTTGCAGATGGACCCGAGCGGGAGGTGTACATGCACCTGGACCATCAGATCCTGTCGCTGGCCGAAAAACAGGAGCGGGTGGTCATGGCAACGGTCTCGCGCAACCGCGGCCTGATCTTCGACCCAAACCTGCCGGAGCCCGAGTCGCTAATCGCCATTGCCCTGCGGAACGAGAGGCGCTATTATGGGGTGCTCTGGGCGGCGTACAACAAGCAGCACATCTTTACCGACTCCGACTTGCGCTTCATCAGCACACTGGCCAGCCAGGCTTCCCTGGCGGTGACGAACATCCGTCTGTACCTGACGGTTGAAGCCAGCCGCCGTCAATTGGAGGTGATCCTGAACTCCACGCCGGACCCGGTCCTGGTCACCGACGGGTCGAACCGCCTGATCCTGGCGAACCCGGCCGCGGAGCATGTCTTTGGCATAAAGATCGGGAAGGATGAACGACCAGCCATCGAGAAGACGATCACGGTCCAGGCGTTGAACGAATTGCTGACCTCCTCTTCCACCGAACGGCTCTCGGCAGAGATCAGCATGCCGGATGACAGGACGTTTCTCGCCATGGAATCCGCCATGACGGCAGCCGATGGACACCCGGTCGGACGCGTCTGCATCCTGCGGGATGTCACCCAGCTCAAGGAGATCGATACGTTAAAGTCGGACTTTGTCTCGACCGTCAGCCATGACCTGCGCTCCCCACTGACGCTGATGCGCGGCTACGCGTCGATGCTCGAGATGGCCGGAGAATTGAACGATCAGCAGAAAAATTATGCCAGGATGATCACGCAGGGCGTGGACAACATGGCTAAGCTCGTCAACAACCTGCTCGATCTCGGGCGCATCGATTTCGGTGTGGGGCTGCAGGTGGAAAGCATCCCCGTTTTGGATATCGTCGAGCGCGTGACCGGCTCCCTGCAATTGCAGGCGACCCAGAAGAAAATCTCGCTGGGTGTGGAGATTCCCCGAGATCTGCCGCACGCCGTCGAAGCGGACCCGGCGCTGCTGCAACAGGCGCTGTACAACCTCGTGGAAAACGCGTTGAAGTACACTCCTGAAGGGGGCGCGGTGACCATGCACCTGCAGCCCACCCCCACCTCCCTGACCTTCGCCGTCCAGGACAGCGGCATCGGCATCCCCGAGGGCGACCTGCCGCGCCTATTCGAAAAATTCTACCGCGGTACCCACCGCGAAGCCCTTGCGCAGCGCGGCAGCGGACTCGGACTCGCCATTGTCAAATCCATCGCCGAGCGCCACAGCGGAAGGGCCTGGGTGCAGAGTGAGCCCGGCAAGGGCAGCACGTTCTATCTGCAAATCCCCCTCGTGCAGCCGAAAGAATCCAGGCGTATTCAATAACATGTCACAATTTGTATATCAATTTAATCTCTACAGTTCCTCGTCCTTTTTGTGCAGATGATAAGGCACGTTGATAATGACAATCCCCTGCTGGCGCTTGAGATGCCTGCGATCTGGGTGACGAAGCAGTAACTTGCCTCGTTAACCAAAATAGAGACGGCCGTCAGTTTGGTTTCCCGGGGAAACTGAGGATAGATATCCTCGCTTAATAACTGATGTTATACACCGTCCCGAAGGTTTGGGTGGAAAACAAGACTTGATTACGGGAAACCTTCGGGACGTTCTGCGTAAGGTGAGTTAATAAAGTTTTGGATGGTTTGAAATGAATGATAACGAAAACTTTCTATGGGAAGAATCGCTGGAAAATATTGTGTCCGACCCGAAGGATTTTGAACAGGCAGCGAACAGTCTGTGTGAACATGCTTTGAACGATGCGAAAGCACAACTGCATCCGTTGTTGAGAAATGTCGAACTGGAGCGGCTGGAAAAGCGATCTGAATTTATCCAGGCATTCAAGCAGGCACTCGAGGAGAGGATCGCGCATAAACTGGCAATCTGGCAGCCGGGTATCCAGGCTGTCTTCCAGTTTGAAGAATCGTGGATGGACAGCCGCAGGTCCTGGGATGGTTCCGTTCATCTGCTTGTAAAGGTCCCTGGACTGTCGAACAGGCTGAAGACTCTGGGAAGAAAGCTGGATCGAAATCTGGTGAACTGTCTCAGGCAAATGGGTTGGTCACGGTTCCAAAAGCGCCGATCCATATTGGAAATCCAGCAGGTAACGCCGAATGAAGTCCGTCATGCGACCGGCTATGGCGCGATGTTCTGCGCAGCGCATAATGTCCCAGTCAAAGTCTGGCCTCAGGGGAAAAAGCGCTCTGGATGAAGATAGTGAAGAATCCCTGCCCATTACAGTAGATAAGCTGGGAAAATAAACTTTTACTCTTTGTTCTTGAAGCTGGCATGGATGGACTACATGAGTATGCATGGTAAAACACCTGAAGATGATGTAACGAAAAATGACGAGGGTTTTCTGAACCTAAATCGGGTGGCGAGACAGACCTCAAAACGTTCCTGGCGAACCTGGCTGATCGGACATCCTCTCCCCACCGCCGATGCACCTCACCAGCGGATCAGCAAAAGGGTGGGCCTGGCCGTCTTTGGCGCAGATGCCCTGTCCTCTATTGCTTATGCACCGCAGGAGATCCTAGTCATCCTTGCTGCTGCAGGGACACAGGCATTTGGTTATGCTTTCCCTATTTCGGTAGTCATTACTGTTTTGCTGGCTATTGTCACGATCTCTTATCTGCAAACCATTCAGGCCTATCCAGGTGGAGGCGGCGCCTATACCGTTGTCAAGGAGAACCTTGGAGAGTCAGCCGCGCTGGTTGCCGGTGCGGCTTTGCTCACTGACTATATCCTGCTGGCTGCCGTTACGGTATCCTCTGGAGTGGCCCAGGTCGTTTCAGCATTCCCTGACCTCTTTCCATATCGAGTATGGCTCTCGATAGGATTGCTGGCATTGATCGCCATCGCTAATCTGCGCGGTGTGAAGGAATCGGGGAATATATTTGCCCTGCCGACCTATTTATTTGTAGGGATGACGACCCTGATGGTAGCTTTCGGTTTCCTTCGATATTTCAGTGGAACGCTGGGCGTTGTAATCGATCCACCAGCATTGGAAATACTGCATACTGAACCAATAACACTCTTCCTGTTGCTGCGTGCCTTTTCCAATGGCACGACAGCCCTGACTGGTGTTGAGGTCATTGCGAATGGCGTGAAATCCTTTAGAGAACCTCGCACCCGTAATGCCACGGTGACTATGGTCTGGATGTCCACCATTTTAGGCGTGCTCTTCCTGGGGATTGTCTATCTGCTGGGCGTGATCGGGGCGGTCCCTTCCGAGATTGAAACAGTGATTTCACAACTGGCGCGTACAGTTTTTGTGGATCGTGGGTTGCTTTATTTAGGCACCATAACAGCCACAACGATCATTTTGATATTGGCGACGAACACAGCCTTTGCTGGTTTCCCGGCCTTGAGTGCGATTATCGCAGAAGATGGGTATATGCCTCGTCAATTGACCAATCGCGGCAGCCGGCTGGTTTTCTCGCGTGGGATCATCAGCCTCGCAGTGGTTGCATCCCTTCTTATCATTGCCTTCAATGCGAGTGTGACAGCCCTCATTCCGCTCTGGGCAGTGGGTGTCTTTCTCTCGTTTACGCTTTCACAGGCAGGGATGGCGCGCCATTGGTGGAATATAAATCATAAGTCCAAGGAAGCTACGGATAAAAGCGAGTTACCTCGTTATGAACGTGGCTGGCGCTGGAAGCTAGCGATTAATGGCCTTGGTTCTGTCACCACTGCAATCGTCACGTTGATCTTTGCCATCACGAAGTTTCTCTATGGTGCCTGGATCATCGTGCTGCTTCTCCCAATAGTTGTTGTGGGCTTCTATGCCATTCATCGCCATTACAAGTCCCTTGCTCAAGATCTTTCCCTGGAGGACCATGGCCAGCCGCCTCCTTCCAGACGTCACCGGGTGATCATGCCTGTAGCTGGAATCCATCAGGGAACGCTCGAAGCGCTGGATTATGCCCTGTCGCTTTCAAGTGATGTAACCGTCGTGCACATCTCGATCGATCCCGATCAAACTGAAAAGCTGCGCCAAAAGTGGAGTTGGTGGGGCAAAGGCGTGAGGCTGGTTGTGATCGAGTCTCCCTATCGCACCTTCCTCGAGCCTTTTTTGGAATATGTCAACGAACTCTTGTCTATCCTGCAGCCCAACGAACGGCTGACGATCCTCGTGCCGCAGTTCGTCCCACGGCACTGGTGGCACAATTTATTGCATACGCAGACAGCATTCTGGCTGCGTTTTATGTTACTGAATAAAAGAGGCGTTGTCATTACTGAAGTTCCCTATCAGGTCCATTGAGTTTCCTATGGCGCTGCAACCTTCCCATCCAGGCTCGGATGAGCTGCTTCAAAATCTTCAGACATCAAAAGCGTTGTCATCAAACCGCCTTGTGATCGGAGTGTTGTTATCGAATAAGAGTGTAAGTTTCGAACATTCCCGATTGGATATCTTCTGGCGACGGTTTATAATAGAGCACCTTCATGATCGTGAAGGCTGGCTATTATAGTTATATGATCGATCCCACAGACAATCAGGATACTTCTCTGATCCATCGCAAAACGGAAATCCAGCCAACCCGCAATATCGGCTATTTCTTTATAGGCAGGCCGCTCCAGACTGCTGATGCGCCGCATCAGACGATTGGCAAGGCTGTCGGCCTGGCAGTCTTCGCCTCGGATGCCTTGTCGTCGACTGCCTACGCCACGCAGGAAATTCTCGTCATCCTGGCTGCAGCCGGGACGATCGCCTTTGGCTACGTCTTCCCCATATCGGTTGTCATTGTGGGTCTGCTTGCCATTGTCGTCATCTCCTATGAACAGATCATCCACGCCTACCCAAATGGCGGCGGCGCGTATATCGTCGCGTCCGATAACCTCGGTAAATTCCCTGCACTCGTGGCGGCCGCGGCACTGCTGACGGATTACATCCTGACGGTGTCCGTATCGATATCCTCTGGAGTTGCCCAGATCGTTTCAGCCTATCCACAGCTGTTCAACTACCGGGTTCCGATCGCGGTAGTATTTGTAATGTTCATCATGGTAGTCAACCTGCGCGGGGTGCGTGAAGCAGGGGCAGCCTTTGCGTTTCCCAGTTATTTCTTTATTGTGATCATGCTCCTGACCATCGGAACGGGATTGATGCGTATGCTCAATGGGACTCTGGGAGTTGTGGTCAACCCGCCGGAGATCGAACACTTTGGTGAAGCAGTGGCGATCGTAACTCCCTTTCTTCTCCTGCATGCCTTTTCCAGCGGCACCACGGCACTGACCGGTGTGGAAGCCATCTCGAACGGCACCACAGCCTTCAAGGAGCCGCGCGGCCGCAATGCAGGTATTACGTTAATATGGATGGCATTCATACTGGGGATACTCTTCATGGGCATCTCGTTCCTGACCCGCGAGATCCACGCCGTTCCGTCAGAAGCAGAGACTGTCATTTCGCAGCTGGCGCGCACCGTCTTCAACGGTCAGGGGATTTTCTATATGCTCGTGATCATTGCCACCACCGTGATCCTTATTCTTGCAGCCAACACAGCCTTTGCGGGATTTCCACGCCTGAGTGCCATGCTGGCAGAGGATGGATTCATGCCGCGCCAGTTGGCGTACCGCGGCAGCCGTCTGGTGTATTCATACGGGATTGTGTTTCTGGCAGGCATGGCGTCCGTCCTGATCATCGTCTTCCAGGCAAGCGTCACACGATTGATCCCGCTTTATGCCATCGGTGTGTTCCTGTCTTTTACGCTGGCACAGGCTGGCATGGCGCGGCGCTGGTGGCGAGCAGGAAAGCTTCCACCCCCAGATCCAAATGCTGAAAATAAAGACTCGGCGCGCCATGAGCTTCGTTATGAAAAAGGCTGGTTTATCAAAATGCTCAGCAATGGGTTTGGCACGCTTTGTACAGCCATGGTCATGCTCGTCTTTGCAGTCACCAAGTTCAGGGATGGCGCCTGGGTTGTCCTGATCCTCACGCCGCTGCTCATCAGTATCTTTCTTTGGATCCATCGCCATTACACAAATGTGGCGAGCAGCCTCTCCCTTAATCAATATGGCGAACCGCCGCCATACAACGTGCGGCACCGCGTCCTTGTTCCGATCAGCAACGTGCATCAGGGAACGTTGGCTGCCCTCCGCTATGCGCGCATGCTCTCGGATGATATCACCGCTGTGCATATTTCCATGGAACCAGGGGATACGGAAAAGGTTCGCAAAACATGGGAGACCTGGGGACGCGGCACGCGCCTCGTCATTGTAGATTCTCCCTATCGTCTCTTTTTGGAACCCCTGCTGGACTACGTTAACGAAATTCTTTCCAGCCGGCAGGCTAACGAGACAATCACCATTGTCGTGCCTCATACCGTCCCAGATCAGCGCATCTACAAGGCTCTGCATATGCAGACTGCAGAAATTCTTCGGCGGGAATTGCTCTCCACGCCGGGCGTTGTCATTACCGAAGTTCCTTATCAGATCCCATAGGTTCTCCAGCCTTTGCCGCCGTTCGCTCCCGAAGAGCATCGGGACGATGTGCGCGAAGACGCAGTGAAAGAGACCAGATTTGGGTATTCATCACGGGAATTCCCAGAGAGCCATCCCATAGACAACTCCAGTTTTAACAAATTAGACTATAATCATCAGAACTCCCCGCCTTCGTGCGTGGGTGTCTTTTTGTAAATTGCAAGAAAATACATGTTAACCCCAGAAAATAATCAAACTGAGATCATTCGGAGGCAGAGTGAATACCAGCCGCCGCGCTCTCTGAGTCACTGGTTCATCGGGCGACCTTTATCCACAGCCGACGCCCCGCATCAGACCATCGGGAAACGGGTGGGACTGGCTGTCTTTGCCTCCGACGCGCTGTCATCCACGGCATACGCCACCCAGGAAATTCTGGGTGTCCTGACTGTGGCGGGCGCAGCCGCCCTCAGCTTCGTATTCCCGATCTCGATTGCCATCGTCATTCTGCTCCTGATCGTCACAATTTCCTATGAGCAGACTATTCATGCCTATCCCGGCGGAGGCGGCGCGTACATTGTCTCGCGCGACAACCTTGGCGAATCCTACGCCCAGGTGGCGGGCGCGGCCCTGCTGATGGATTACATCCTGACGGTGGCAGTATCCATCTCGTCGGGCGTCGCACAGATCGTTTCTGCCTTCCCATCCTTCGATCCATACAGAGTCCAGATTGCGGTTGTTGCGGTGATCCTCATCATGCTGATCAATCTGCGCGGCGTGAAGGAATCAGGGACGGCATTTGCAATCCCCACTTATTTCTTCGTGGTGATGATGTTCATTACTGTGGGCATTGGGTTATTCAGCTACTTTACGGGGACACTGGGAACAGTAGTAGACCCGCCCGTATCTCATCTCACCGAAACACTCCTCCCGGTGACTGCATTCCTCCTGCTTCACGCGTTTGCAAATGGCACCACCGCATTGACCGGGGTGGAAGCCATCTCGAACGGGATCACCGCGTTCAAAGAGCCGCGCAGCCGCAACGCAGGCATTACATTGATCTGGATGTCCATCATCCTCGGAACGTTGTTCCTGGGCATTTCATTTCTGACGGCACAGGTCGGCGGTGTGTTTTCCGAGGAGGAGACCATCATCTCCCAATTGACGCGCACGATCTACGATGGGCGTGGACCGATGTACCTCGCCACGATTGCAGCGACTACTGTCATCCTGTTGATGGCTGCCAATACTGCCTTCGCTGATTTTCCACGCTTGAGCGCGCTCGCCGCCGGCGACGGGTTCCTGCCTCGCCAGTTGACCTTCCGTGGCAGCCGGCTTGTATATTCGAACGGGATTGTTACGCTGTCGATCATTGCATGTATTCTGATCATCATCTTCAAAGCCAGTGTAACTCTGTTAATTCCCCTATATGCCATTGGCGTATTCCTCTCCTTCACCCTCTCCC
>DATFET010000322.1:0-5126 GCA_035250835.1 Anaerolineales bacterium | reverse complement strand
ATAGATCTCCATCTGGCGAGCCATGACCGGCTTGAGGGCTTCAGGCATCTCCTCCCAGGCGGGGATCTCCTTCGGGCGCGCGGTCAGCTCGCAATCCGGCGGGATGACGCCCAGCGCCTTTTGACGGGCGAACATTTCCTGACGCAGATGATCCCAGCCCTGATCGAATTTTCCCTTGTACTTATCAGCCCATTCCTTTGGAACATGATGAGGGGCGTGCGTCGCACCGGGTGCGAAGTAGATAAAGAATGGCTTGTCGGGCATCAACGCCTTTTGCTGGCGCACCCAGCCGATGGCTTTATCGGTCATGTCCTCCATGAAGTGATAGCCTTCCTCGGGCGTTTTGCTGGGCTCGATGGGCGTTGTCCCTTCATAAAGGGCCGGGTAATATTGATTGGTCTCGCCGCCGATAAAGCCGAAAAAGTATTCCATGCCTCCGCCGCCAGTCGGCCAGGCGTCAAATGGACCCAAGGGACTGGTCTGCCAGACGGGAACTTCATGGCACTTGCCGAACTGCGCCGTGGAGTAGCCATTTAGCTTGAGCGTCTCGGCAAGCGGGGCGCAGGTATTGGGGCGGATCGAGGAATATCCGGGCGCGGAGGTGGCAAGCTCCGTGATCGTACCCATCCCTACCGTGTGATGGTTGCGCCCGGTCAGCAATGCCTGGCGCGTCGGCGCGCAGAGGGCGGTGGTATGGAAGCGTGTGTACTTCAACCCATTCCCAGCCAGCCGTTCGGCAACTGGAGTATTACAGGGTCCACCGAAGGCGCTCGAAGCGCCGAAGCCCACGTCGTCCAGGAGGATGATGAGCACATTCGGTGCAGCCTGCGGCGGGCGCAAAGGCTCGATCGGCGGGAAATTCGCTTCAGGGTCTTTAGCGTCGTACTTGATCAGGCCGGAATAGGGTTGGTCCGGGATGGGTAAAACGGACCTGGAGTTTCTGTCGGTTTGTCGTCTCATGGTATTCTCCTTTGGAAAAAATGAAAAAGCAGTTTTGGGTTAAGGCTTATTTTTTACGGAACTCTCCTCTTTCGCCAGGATCAGCATCACCTCATCGGCATAGCGGCCTCGACGAAGTAGGTCTGCCATGATGCGCATGGGACGGTCGATGTGCTTGAAGAACAGCTTGTAGCCGGCACACAGATAGTTCAAGCCCGGCTCGCCGTCCGGCGTGTGAATGAAGCGGTTGCGCGGGCATTCGCCATAACAGGCGAACAGCACCTCACATTCACGACAGTATTTCGGCAGGGAGTCGAATTTGTCCTGACCGAATTTCTGCTGCTGGTCAGACATCACCAGGTCGATCATGTGGGTATTGCGGATATTGCCAAGCAGGAATGCAGGTTCCACGAAGTGGTCGCACGAATACATATCGCCGTTGTGCTCCAGGGCCAGGGACTTGCCGCAGGTCTTTTGGAAGATGCACAGGGTTGGCTGACCCAGCCAGTTGGCCAGCGCCGCGTCGAAGGACTGCACGAACACCTGGCCGACATCTCGTCGCACCCACTCATCGAAGATGGCGATCAGAAAACGACCATACTGTTCGGGCTGCACCGTACGCTCGGTGACCAGATCGCCGATCTGGGTATACAAAGGCCGCTCCGCGCCTGGACGCTCGCTCCAGCCCTGATTCGCAAGAGGCAGAAGCTCGGCTGTGGTCCGCTCGACGATGGGGATGAACTGCATGTATTGCGCCTTCAGCTCGTCGCGGAAAAAGTGGTAGATCTCCAGGGGGTGATCCGCATTGGCGGCGTGCACAGTGCACAGGATGTTAACATCCACGCCATGCCTCATCAAGGTTTCCCAGCCCTTCTTCACCTGGTCGAAGGTGCCCTGTCCGCCCTTGTTCACCCGGTACGTGTCGTGCAATTCCTTCGGCCCATCGACGCTCAATCCCACAAGGAAGTTATGCTTCCTGAAAAAAGCCGCCCAGGCGTCATCGATCTTCGTGCCATTGGTCTGGATGGTGTATTGAACCGTTTGCCCGGGTTTTATATACTTCCGGGCGTATTTCACAGAGAGTTTGAAAAAGTCCAGTCCCATCAACGTCGGCTCGCCACCCTGCCAGCTGATGATCACCTCGGGCACCCCTTTATGTGCTTCGATGATTTGACGGATGTACGTCTCAAGCAGTTCATCCGCCATGCGGAATCGACTGCCAGGATAGAGCATCTCCTTGGAAAGGAAAAAGCAATATTTGCAGTCCAGGTTGCAGGTGGCTCCGGTCGGTTTGGACAGCAAATGGAATGCGAGCAGGGTCTGGGGGATTTTCTTTGGCGCGGGTATCGCCCTGGATGGATGCTGTTCTTTCATGGTACCTCAATTGTGTATAGCCATTAAGGATTGGTTCTCGAGTTGGTTGAGGAAAGGATCTCTGTCAGCTTCCGATGATAATTTTCCAGGACCTCCCGCCGCCCGGCGGCAGGGTAGGCGAGCAATCTTTCGATCACCTCCAGGGTCATCTTCAAACCGTCACTGACAGCAGCGAGATGCTCAACAGTGTCCTCGTTCCAGCGGGTAAGATAGACCAAAGTACCCTCAAGGGTTCGGGAATGAACGTTTTCCAGATGAATTTTCTGAAGGCCGTCGCTCCGTTCGATGGCCTCGTGCAATGGGCTGTGCAGACGCGCCAGCCACAATTGAACGTTTCGACTTTCCAACTCCTGCTGGAGCTCGGCCAGCATATCCACGGATGGAACGTCGAGCTGATTGCTCATCTCCAGGTCAAGCAGGACCACCTTTACGCTGGGTGCCTGCTCGACAAGGTTCACAATCTCAGTGCGGAGAGCATCCGCATTGGCGAAGAATAATCCCTCATCCGGCCTCAGGATTAGAAGCCCGGGCAGGGTGTGGTTTTCAGGATGCCGGTGGATGTCGCTGAAGATCAGCCTGCCGGGTTCGCGTCCCAATACGCTCAGTTTCGACTGGCTGGCGCGCCAGACCAGAGCCAGCAGGGACAGGATCACGGCGATCAGCAAACCTTCCAGCGCTTCGAATGTGAGCACTCCAAGCATGGCTGTGATCGCCAGAGCGAAATCCATTCGGTTCAGACGGTACAGACGGCGGATGGCACCGATCTTGACCATTCCCGCAATCGCCACCACCACCACGGCGGCCAGCACCGCTTCGGGCAGCGGCGCAAAGAACGGGGTGAAGAAGAGCGCCACCAGTGCGGTCAGCACGGCGCACACGATCAGGGAGACAGGGGTCCTGGCTCCGGCGCGATCGTTGGCGGCCGATTTGGACAGGCTCGAGCCGATCGGAAACCCTTGGAACAATCCCGCTCCGAAGTTCGCTGCACCCAACCCAACCAGTTCCTGGTTCGCGGCGACGGGGTAGCGATGTTTGGAAGCGAAGCTGCGAGCCGGGCCGTACGCCTCGGCAAAGTTTACGAGCGCCAGGCCAAATGCGCCTGGCAGGAGCAGCAGCCACTGATCCACGGAAAGACCTGGCAGTTTGGGAGGAGCCAGCCCAGCCGGAATCTCGCCGACCACGTGCACGCCCAGCTGCTCGAGTCCTACCAAACTGGAGAAAAGTATCCCGAGCAGCATGACGATCAGCGCGGCAGGCAGCTTGTGAAAGCGATGCTCCAGGAAGATGAGAAGGGAAATGGAAACAGCACCCATCAGGAGTGTCAGGATGTGTGTTTCGTCCAGGTGGATGAGAATATCGTACAGTCTTTCCCAGAAGTTGCCTTGCCCCCCTTCGAGACCGAACAGCTTAGGCACTTGCTTGATAGCGATGGTCAGGGCCAGCCCGGTCACAAAACCGGCCAGGACCGATGCGGAGAAAAAGGAGGCGATCCGTCCCAGCCTGAAGACGCCTGCCAGGATCGAAACGAGTCCGGCCAGGATGGCCAGCCCCGCGCTGAGTATCGCATATTCAGGTGAACCGACCGCGGCCAGTGGCGCCACCGCGGCCGCCGACATGGTGGCGATCGCCGCGGACACAGCCACGACGAGCTGCCGCGAGGTACCGAAGACAGCATATAACAACAGACCGATCGGCGCGGCGTAGAAGGCCGTCTGGGGGGGCATGCCGGCGATCTCGGCATAGGCCATCCCTTCCGGGATGAGCAGGGCCAGCACGGTCAAGCCAGCCAGGATGTCGCCGCGCAGCCAGGCCCGGTCGTAGCCCGGAAGCCAGCCAAGGATCGGCAGGAAACGGCTTGCAGGATTTAATGTTTGGGATTCTCGAGTCCTGATGTGAGCGGCCATGGCAAATTTCTCATATCATATCACTCAAATCAAGGATCGTAATGGGATGTCCGAAGAACTTCACCATCAGAATGACCAGCAGACCAGCGACCGCGCAGGTTATGAATGTTGAGAGTCTGGAATTCAATCCGAGAATGACAATAGCCTCTTTCCAGAGAGCAGCGGGACGGTGCTGGCCCATATTCGTCTTTTCACTCCTTCATGTTCTGCATCCAAAGCTGTGTATCCTCTGCCTTCACAGCTCGCTCCGCTTCGTGGAGCAGCATGTTCAAGCTTCGTCTGCGTCTGAATGGAGCATTGGGCGGCAAATAGGGATTTGGAACAGGGGTTGGATGGCTGTTCTGCGATAGATTGAAGCAGGGTGACCAGCGCTGGATAAGCAGCCGCTCCGCAGCACTCTACTCATGCCCGACAACACTGAATGGCTCGGATCGCGAACTCAACAGTTCAATACTGAAGTTCATGGAGCCTGGCCAATTACACCAGATGAAACGCCCAACGATGGAATGACCTTTAAAACCACTGAGCAAATGTTCCCAGACGCGGGCAAAAGCCAAATGCGATTGACCGACATAGAACACTACATCCTGATCTCGAAATAGATACAGGTCCAGGCCTTTCCAGTCTGAAGGACATTGTTGGATGAGCAGGAAGCGCTTAAGTGAAATCACAACGTTTTGATTGTTCATGGAATAGATCATCTACAAAACAGAAACCATCGCACGCAAGCTGAATATTGAAAGGAAGCGGCATAACAACCGAAGGACAGTATAAACCCAAGGTTGCACATTCGTGAAATGGGACGAGCGCCTGCTGCAACTCAAGAACTGGCTCGAAGAGGAGCAGAGCGATAGATCGTGCAGCGCTTATAGCAGGAAAAATGGACAGGTGAACTTCAAATTTCACCTG
>DATFET010000287.1:0-5796 GCA_035250835.1 Anaerolineales bacterium | reverse complement strand
TCTTCCTCAAGAACACCAACACCAGCGGCTTTGCAGACATTGAGTTGAACTATGGCATTCCAGGCGACAAGCCGGTCACCGGTGATTGGAATAATAATGGCATAGACACCATCGGTGTCTATCGCAATGGGATCTTCTACCTGCGCAACAGCAACACCGTTGGCTTTGCGGATATCGTCTTCGCTCTTGGGATCACAGGTGATCACCCAATTGCAGGAAACTGGGATGCGCTCCCCTAAGCGTTAGATATAGAAGTAAGACCTGATTTCGTAAGATAAGAACAGCGCCTTTTATGACGCTGTTCTTTGTTTTTTGACGAATGTCCCGCCGAGACGAACGAGGGCAGGCTCGCGATGAGTCACCAGCCGGGCGTTCGGTGAATGCTGATAGAAATCCAAAGCAGCAGGGATAAATCTCCGCTGCTTTGGATGTGGCTTGACGACTAATCATTTTAGGTCAATACATGCCCGAAAAGCCATCCATCTCGCCGCCTACGCGCTTGCGAAACTTATACCCGTATACCTGATTTATGCCGCGCGGGAAGGATTTTTGTGCAATCATAAAAACAGCCTCGGCAAGAAAAAGAAATGAGACCGATTCGACAGCTGCGCTAGCTTTTTCCCGCCAATGCAAAAACCATCGCCTCGTTGAGCGTCAGACTCCACCCTGAATTGTAGGCAGTCTCATACGCATCGACACCCAGCTTTGCCTTGATCGCGGCAATATCCTGATCAAGATCAGCCTGCTCGATGGGCGGACGCGGGTCGCCAATTTCCTTGCGGGTCGCATCTGACCAGCCGATCAAACGGGCAGAAACTTCGTGTTTGTTGGTCACAACGTACAGACTTGACATCTTATCCAGCGCGAAGACGAGACCATTCTTGTTTCCATCTGTATGAAAGTTTTCAATCGTATCCACCAGAATTTGATGCGCTTCCGCCACGTTCCCCTCGTGCAGGGCAACCTGCGCCAGCCGAGCGCGCACCCACAGAACCCCCATTCGATTTCCCATCCTTTCCAGATCATCGATATTCTTCTGCAGGAGGGCGCGTGCCTGTCCATACTCGCCGCGCAGCATGCATGAGATGGCTTTGCCAGTCAGGACGAATTCCATTGCCCTGTTATTACTCTGCTGATTTACCTCGTACGCTTCGTCCAGAATCTTTTGAGCCGATTCAAGATCACCATTCGATAAGACGGTGAGGCCCAAAATGCCAAGAGCTTGTGCCAGGAACCGCCAATCGCCTGCGTGGCGAAAAAGTGCGACCGCTTCCTCCAGGTGCTCGCGGGCCCGTTGAGGATCGCGCTGATCCCAGCCCAGCATATATAACGCAAATGCCTGCCTCAAGACATCCCCCATGGATCGAGCCAAAACAAGCGCCTGCCGGGAAAACTCTGCTCTTTGCTCTATGCCTGCCGCGAACTGGCGCATGTTCCCCATTAATATCAAGGCATCATATTCACCCTGCTGATCGCCATAACTACGGAATACCGGCAGGCATTCCTCTGCAATGGAACGGACGGCTTCGAACTGCTGCATGCTCCATAGAATATATCCCTGCGTGATCAGGGTTCTTGCGCGTGCCTGTGGAAACGTTTGCGACCCAGGGTTTTGGATAAGTTCCGTGCTCCAGCGCAGCCCCTCGCGCAAGTCGCAAACGATCCAATAGTCCATCAATCTTGCGGATATCGATAATCCAGCTTCCAGATCCGCCGTGGACGCATCCGGCCTTGATGCGTGTTCCAGCGCAACACGAAGGTTATCACGCTCATCGGTCAGGCAGTTATACCATTCCATTTGGTGGGGACCATGCAAAGCGGATTCAGCCCGCCCGGAAAGATCGAGAAAATATTTCAAAAGCTGACTGTGGATGTTCTCATGTTCACCTGCTTCGATGAATTTTTCATGTGCATATTGGCGGATGGTTTCATGCAGGTGGAAACGCCGCTCACGCCCGGGCTGACGGTTTGTGATCACCAACGACTTTGCCACAAGCTGGGTCATTAACTCGAACACTTGTGGAGACTCAATATCGCCTTCGGCGCTGCAAACGGATTCAGCGGCTTCCAGAATCCAACCGCCTGCAAAAAGAGTCAGACGCTGTAAGAGCGTCCGCTCGCGTTCGGAGAGCAGGTTCCAGCTCCAATCGATGGAAGCGCGCAGGGTCTGTTGGCGCGGCAGGGCAGTGCGACTTCCGCTTGTGAGCAGATGGAAACGGTCATCGAGGCGGGCTGCGATCTGTGCCACGGAAAATATATTGACCCGCGCTGCGGCTAATTCGATCGCCAGGGGAATGCCGTCGAGACGGGAGCAGATCTGGGCGACGAAGGAGGCGTTCTCCAGCGTCAATTTGAAATCGGGTTGGGCAAGCTGGGCGCGCTCTTCGAACAGGCGCACGGATTCATATTCCCTGAATTTTTCGAGCGTTTGCTCAATATCCGGTAATCCAAGGGAGGGCATGTGGTATACGACCTCGCCCAGAATGCCAAGCGCTTCACGGCTGGTCGCCAGGATTTTTAGGTGAGGGCAATGTCTCAGGAGCGTATCAGAAAGGTGTGCGCCGGCATCCAGGAGATGTTCACAGTTATCGAGGATGAGCAGGGCCGTTTTGGGACGCAGGAAGTTGATCAGCAGTTCGGTATGCGAGCGAGCGGATTGGGAGACAATGCCAAATAGGGATGCCACGGTCTGCGGCACGAGCTCGGGGTCGCTGAGGGGCGCCAGTTCTGCCAGCCAGACGCCATTGGCATACTCCCCTAAAACCTGTCCGCCCACTTGCAACGATATCCGTGTTTTACCGACCCCTCCAGAGCCTGTTAGGGTTACCAGGCGCTGCGTGCGCATCAAATGGTGGATCTCTGCCTGTTCTTTTTCGCGCCCGATGAAGGTGGTGAGGGAAGCGGGCAGGTTGTTCGGGGTGGCTGTCGTCACTGTTTCAGGCAATTCCCTAAGGCGCGCCTGCCTTGCAAGTTCCAGCAGGCGCTCCACCCACTGCGGCTCCTGCTCCAGATGCAGAGCCGGCACGAACAAAGCCGTGAGCGTTGCCGCAGCGGGTATGCCGTGGTTTTTTTCGATACGGCTGATCTCCGAATCGCTGTATCCCACCAGGAGGGCCAGTTCGCGCTGGGTGAGTTCCTCGCGTTTGCGCAGGTATTTGACCAGATCGCCCAGGGTGGAGAATGTTTCCGGTGAAATGGCAGATGGGCTCAAGGTTTTTTCCTTGGGATAAGTATATCTTGGGCAGGAATTTTTTGGGAATTATCGCAAGTTTTATAGTACCTGGGATGCTAGACTGGGACTAACTCAAATTTTCAAAAGGAGAAAAAATGAAACACATTAAAATCTTATCCATGCTTGGGGTCGCTCTAGTCGCTATCCTGCTCACTGTTTCCCCGGTGATGGCAGGCGCTCAGAGGACAGCGTTCACGGGTACATCGAATTTCGGTGAGACGCTCAATGCAGGCGAGTGGACGTATCTTCCCGGCGGCAACGTCCGTGCGCGCGGCATCGTCGAGACCTATCACGATGTCACAACGGACTCCCGTGTCACGGGCGAGGAGACGATCGTATCTGACGGTAATTTCAAGCCCGCGCCTTCTTCCGAGCTTGGGCTGGCGGGTCGTCTGTGGGGCACCTTCCATATCGAAAATGAGGGCGGAGCGTGGGATGGCACCTTTACCAGCGAGATCACCGTGGGCGGTGAATACTTCTACCGCGGCGTGGCTCATGGGAGCGGCGGCTACGAAGGGATGGTGGGGCATTGGGAAGCCTACCGCAATGGCCACTCTGGGCCGTTTGCGCTCAGCGGCTGGATTCTCGAGCCATCAAAGTAGGATGCAGGTTCGCGGAACTCGCTGCATAAAAAGGGAATACACTAGTACTCGGACAATCTAAAGCTGGAGGGCTCATTATTGGAATTGCAGCCTAATCTGCCCTCCAACTTAATCTTGTTGGACTACTAGACTCAACCGGGCTCACTCTATCATCCGCCCGGTTGAGCGAGGTTTATACAGTTACACGGAGGTTGTAACATGATTGATGTCACAGTCATTGGTTTGGGAAATATGGGTTCGGCATTGGCACGCGCCTTAATAGATGCTCCGCAGGTGCGCGCTGTCACAGTTTGGAATCGCAGTCCCGAGAAGGCTGTCCCTCTGGTGGTTAAGGGCGCAGTATTGGTCCCAAGCGCAGCCACCGCGATCGCAGCGAGCCCAATCATCCTCATCTGTGTGACCAACTACACGGCAGCTCATCGCATTCTTGGTGAAGCTGCAGCAGAGCTTTCGGGCAAATTGCTGGTTCAGTTCACTACTGGCTCCCCGCAGGATGCCCGCGCGAGCGAAACGTGGGCACATGAGCACGAAGCCGAATACCTCGATTGTGCCATTACTGGAAGTCCCAGTTCCATTGGCACACCCAGCGCCCATATTCTGGTCGCCGGCCAGGAAGTGGCCTTTCAAAAAGCCGAACCGAGCCTGCGGATTCTAGCCAACAATCTGGATTACAAGGGTGAGCAAATCGGCTTGTCTTCCGCCTGGGAAATGGTGTTCATCATGCACTATTACGGGATGTTTTTGTCCCTGTTTCATAGCGTGCAAATTTGCCAGTCCGAAGGTATTCCGCTGGAGCAGTATATTACTTTGCTGGGTGAGCAGGGCAAGAACTACGAAAAGTGGTTGTGCGAAAATATCCAGTCGGGCAATTATAAAGAGACATCTGCTCCACTGGAACTTTGGGCGGGAGGCATAAAACAAATCTCTCAGCACGCCCGGGACAGTCATATCCATGCCGAGTTCGTCATGCTGACCGACCGTCTCTTCCAACAGGCAATGAACGATGGCTATGGCCGCGAAGAAGTATCAGCCTTATTCAAAGTACTGCAGAAGTGATCTTAGGCACATCCGCATTTACAAATGAAAATGCCGCCCTCGTTGAATTGAGGGGCGGCATATCTTATTCTTACAAGGAGTTATAGCAGCCGCTATTGGGGTATTAGTCCGGCGGGTCTGAATTTATACCCATATACCAGATTTATACCCCGCTGGTCAAATTCTCCTTCGGCTATAATTGTAAAAAGACGCAGCGGGAGATTGCTTCACAGGCACGCAAGGTCGTCACTTCAGCCAGCGCGAGTGGACCGCAATGACCTGCAATCGAACTAAATACTTACGGGAACGGGTTGATCTGGGCGGGTGTTAGCTGGTTTCTCCAGATCGCTGGCAGTTTCTGTACCCAGCCGTTGTATACCACCGGGATCGGCAGAATTCCCTGGCCGCCCATGCCTGCGTTGTCGACGACTCGATCGTCTGCGGCAGTGCCCGAAGTCCCAACCAGGGAGACGCTCCCAGCAATGACAGCATCAGACGCATCACCATCTCCGTTCGGGTCAGGATCAACAATCAGCAGGCGATTGGAAAACTTGCTGGACACGTAGGCGTAATAGCCGCCGCCCTGTTTCGCGCCGATCTGCACGCCATGACAGCCTGGGTCACAGGGCAGCATTTTCACAATAGTGTCTGTATCTGTGTCGATGACGAGGATCGTCGCGGTCAACGTATTGGCGGTGACCATGTATTTTCCGTTCGGACTGACGGGCGTTTGGATCGGCAGACCTCCTACCGGGCCCGTGATTTGCCCGCTGATCGGATCGTAGTTTTCCAGCAGGTTTATTGTGCGGAGCACCCGCCCGGTGCTGGTGTTGATGACGGTGATAGTGCTGTCGAACAAGTTGGCGACGTAATACTTGCTCGCATCGGGCATCATTCCGGTTGCAATCGGGTGCGAACCGACCGGCA
>DATFET010000264.1:0-2330 GCA_035250835.1 Anaerolineales bacterium | reverse complement strand
TCAGATAATTTTCAGGGAGGTCGGAACTGAGTTTCGCCATTAAATTAGGCGACGTGGTGACCAGTACTTTATCGTAGGCTTCGGACTTGCCGTCGCTTCGGACCCACAACTGAGCCTGCTCCCGTTTAATGGATTCGACATTCGCTCCCAGCCTGATCCTGACTTTCATCCCGCGCAGTTTCTCTCCAAATAGACTTGCGAAATTCTGGAAGCCGCCCTTGAACGTTCCAAGACGTGTGGTCCGCGCCTTGATGCGCGCCCACATCCAGGCCATGTTGACATCCCTGTAAAACGGACCAAACTTCCCGATCAGCAGGGGCTTCCACATCTTTTCATAGACGTTTTTGCCGGCCCACTTCATCATCCATGAGTCGGCGGTCACTTTTTCGAGGGCTTTCCAGTTGTTTGTTAAACGGAGGAATAATCCGACGAAGCCAAACCGAATCTTATCGAGACCGAATCCAAGCCCTGGGAAGAGAAGAGCCTTAAGGATTGAATCGAATGGATAGAACTTCCCATTATGATACATCACGGTCAATGGCCGCGGGAAAATCACCTGGTCTTCCCAGCCCAGCTCGCGGATTAACCCCAGCATATGTTTATCGCTGGCAAACCAGTGATGATAGAACTTCTCAACCGACCACTCCCAATGAGGTTCCTTGAATCCAGATGCCAGCCCGCCCACATTACCGGCGGATTCATAGATAGTAACTTCGTGTCCTGCTTTTCTTAAATCGTATGCAGCGGCCATGCCGCCAAACCCCGCTCCGATGATCGCTATCTTCATTGACTCTCCAAGTTAACTTTGGAGTGCAGGAGCTCGCGTGCCCGTCATGAGATGCTCCTGCACTCCAACAGCAAGCTGCTGGACTCCAAAATTTTCCCAATCGATTATTTTTTCTTCCGCTGTTCCACATTCGCAGCCAGGATTTTGAGCTTGCCCCAATCCTGCCTGACGATATAGATCATGGCCAGATTTTGAAGCCAGCGCGTTTCACACTGTGGATTCTCTGCGAGCCGCTCAAATATCTCCACTGCCTGGTCGTCGGCGCGGCGTGTTTTCGCGTATTCGCCTGCCAGTTGTTTTAGATACGCTTCATTCCTTCTGCGTAACTGTTCAGCCTGAGCGAACTTCTGGCGGGTCTGCTGCACGCGCTCGTTCACCCGGGCGATGGCTGTTTCCAGTTCATCCACGGTAAAAGGTTTGATCAGATACTCCTGCACGCCAACGGACATGGCAGTACGCAGTGTGGTTGTATCTTTCTCCGCCGATATAATAATGCAGCCTGTATCTGGATGGATCTGGCTGATCTTCCTGTATGCAGACAGCCCGTCCAATTCGGGCATGTTGATATCGAGCAGCAGGATATCGGGGTGATGCTCCTTCGCCAGGTCAACCGCCTGGAGTCCGTTCGAAGCAATGGCAACGACTTCAACATCGTCGATGGTCGCCAGCATTAAGCGGGTGTTGCGGCGCGTCTCCTGGATGTCATCGGCAATCAACACCCTCAATTTTTTACGGGGGGAAACTGCGGTCTGCATCATAACTGCAATCCTTCGCTCGGCCAATAAAGCCGGTTCGCGGGATGTATGGCAAGTATAACGTATGCCGGTAAAGCATTATTGTCACTTTTCTTATTTGTAAGCATTTTTTTATGAGGAAATGAAGGAGATGAGCGTCCTATTTTTCATGGCTTCCCCTCGATTGTTACGAAGCGTCTGGAATTATACAGCTTTTGTCTCAGCCCGCAGGGAGTCACTCCACTTGATGCCTTCACGCGCCAGATAGTACACGCCGAGCATGGTGATCGGAAGCCATAACGCCACATGCAGCACGAGCGTATATCCTGCTGCAGTCGAAAGGTCAACGCCATAGGCAGTCAGCACGGCAATGCCCGGCGCATCGAAGGTTCCGATATACCCCGGTGCGGAGGGAATCGTGGTCGCCAGGTTGACAATGCCGTTCATCAGCATCAAGGCGAAGAAGGACACACTGAAATTAAAGGCATGCATGACGAACCAGTACTTGGACGTCTCGAGCAGCCAGATGATCACCGTGGTAAAGAAGATCATCAGTACGTTGAATGGGGATCGCAGGGAGGCTAGCCCATCGAGGAATTTATTCATCATGCTGAGAAAACTTTCCTGGAATCTCCTGGGGACAAGGAAGAGGATGAACCATGAGCCAATTTTTGCTGTGCGCTGAGGGAACATGGCAGCCAGGAGGAACACAGCCAATGCACCCAGAAAAACTGCCGCGCCGATCACCGCCGCCTGCTGGATGTTCCCCAGAAAGCCGGAACTACCTGTCAGCCTGGCGAGCTCAGGCA
>DATFET010000257.1:0-3447 GCA_035250835.1 Anaerolineales bacterium | reverse complement strand
GTAATATAGTTCATCTATATCTCCTTTTGTTGGTTTCACTTTATAAGACGGAGGAAAATCCAAAAACTGTGCGGTCAAAACCAATTTTCCATTTTGAATTCAGCACACATTTTGAGTACAATGTACCGTCATATATATGTCAAGGAGATCATGGAGCGTATAGGTCGTGTTAGACATATCTAATGAAGAAAAACATCTTGCGGCTGCACGGCAGGGCAATGCACAGCACTTCAGTGAACTCACTGAACCGTACCGCCGTGAACTGCAGGTTCACTGCTACCGCATCCTGGGTTCCCTGCACGAAGCGGAAGATATGGTACAGGAGACCTTCTTCAAGGCATGGAAACACATTGGAAACTATGAAGGGCGCGCCTCGTTCCGATCCTGGCTCTATAAGATCGCCACAAATACCTGTCTGGATTACCTCGATTCAAAACGCAGCCGAGGCTTACATCCTCCCCGCAGGCAGCTTCCCTTTCAAAGTTTTCCCGCATCCGACCCACAGACCATCCTGCCGCCATCAACTGAATTAACTTGGCTCGAGCCGCTGCCCGATGAGTGGCTTGTGGACAGCAGTGCGGTTGACCCGGAGTCCTATTTTTCGGAAACAGAAAGTGTCTCGCTTTCCTTTCTCACAGCTTTGCAGCTCCTGCCGCCGCGTCAACGGGCTGTGCTGATCCTGCGCGATGTCCTGGACTTTTCTGCCAGTGAAACCGCTGAAGTATTGGAGCTTACCTTATCCTCGGTCAACAGCCTGCTCCACCGCGCCCGCAAGGCCCTCGCTGAAAATTACCGAAGCCCGGTCGTTGTCAATCCGCGTACGGATAAAAAGACTCAATGGCTCTTGGATCGTTATGTCCGCGCCTGGAAATCTGCGGATGTGGACGGTCTGGTTGCGCTGCTCAAAAGGGACGCGATCATTGCCATGCCGCCTTCTCCTTCATGGTATCAGGGTCGTGCCGCCATTGCTAAATTCACTGCCATGTCCGTTTTTGGGATCGGAGGCATGTTCCCCGGCAAGGCCAGGAATCGCTGGCAGCTCCTGCCCACCCGAGCCAACGGAGCATCCGCGTTTGTGCTCTACCAGCGCGACGAACAAAACCACTATCAAGCCTTCGGTCTTCAAATCCTGATCCTCCAGAGTGGGAAAATTTCTCAGATCATCAACTTTATCGATCCCGGTTTACCTGCAAAGTTTGGTTTTCCAGACGAATTGAAATGAAATTTATTCCAGAGGAGGAAACATGGATCAGGATCCGATCATTGTCTTCGTCTGTGAGCACGGCGCGGCAAAGAGCGTCATCGCCGCAGCTTACTTCAATAAACTGGCTGCTGAAACAGGTTTGAGTGTTCGGGCTATCGCACGCGGCACAAACCCAGACCCGCAGCTATCGCCAACCACAGTAGCCGGCTTGCATGCAGATGATATGCTACCCACCAACCCCTTCCCTCAGAAATTGTCCCCTGCCGACGTCGAATCCGCCCGGCGCATCGTCTCGTTTTGTGACTTACACAGGGAATACCAATACAATATCGTTATCGAAAAATGGGATGACATACCGCCGGTCAGTGAGAATTACGAAAAGGCTCGCGATGCCATCCTGAAGCGTCTCAGCGTGTTGATAGCACATCTATGAGCACAGTCCCGAACGAAGACACTTTTATTCCCTTCCAATCGTACATCGCACTGTTTCTCCGCTTTTTAAAATTCGGCTTCCTTGCCTGGGGCGGACCTGTTTCACAGATCGCCATGATCCGGCAGGAGCTTGTGGAAGAGGAAAATTGGATCAGCCCGGGGAAATTCAACCGCGTTCTCTCCATCTATCAGGTTTTGCCTGGCCCTGAAGCGCATGAATTATGTGTGTATTTCGGCATGATCGCGCGCGGCCGCGGCGGCGCGCTGCTTGCAGGACTCGGCTTTATGCTTCCGGGCTTTGTTCTGATGCTCATGCTTTCGTGGTTCTATGTTACCTATGGAATCCACTCCCCCATCTTTCAATCTGTCTTTATGGGGATGCAGCCCGCAGTCGCCGCGCTGATCGTTCGCGCGGTACACCGTATTGGCAGTCATGCATTGCATGGGAATGCCTGGCTTTGGGCAGCTGCTCTCCTGGCCGGCATTGCTCAACTCCTCCAACTTAATTTTCTGATTACGCTTCTCGCCTGCGGATTGATTTACACACTTGCGAAACAAAAACAGAAGACTTTAGCTTTTATTGCCATTGCAGGGTTTTTAGCCTGGCTTATTTATATCGGAATCACTCGGGTAACGACAAGCCAGACGTTATCGGACCCGCTCTTTGATTCGACAAGGACCGTTTCACTCCTGACGTTGTTCTGGTCCGGCTTAAGGACCGGACTGCTCACCTTCGGCGGTGCATATACTGCCATCCCCTTTCTGCAGCGGGATGCTGTTCAAATTGGCGGCTGGATGACCAACGAGCAATTCCTGGATGGTCTTGCTCTTTCCGGTCTGTTGCCTGCGCCCCTGATCATTTTTTCTACATTCGTGGGATACATTGGTGGCGGCAGCCTCGGAGCTATCATTATCACCATCGCGATCTTTGCACCTGCATTTGCCTTCACAATGATCGGACATGATACTCTAGAGCGGCTGGTGGACAACCCATCGGTGCACACTTTTCTCGACGGTGTGACAGCCGGTGTTGTCGGTCTGATCAGCGCGACTGCAATTGGCATCCTGAACGAGACGCTCACCGACATCCATGCCTGGATGATCTTCAGCTTGGCATTGATTGTCCTCTTCATATCGAAATCAAAGTGGATTGTCGCAGCGATCATCCTTGCTTCCGGCCTGTATGGATTACTTTTCTTGTAACAAAGGAGAAACATATGAAATGGATAACCCGTTCACATGTCCACGTGGATCGTGTGGCCTGCCCGTGGCTCATCACCCGCTTCATCGACAGCGAAGCGGAGTTTTTATTTGTGCCCAAGAATCAAATCGATGTCGTTTCACAGGAAACCGGCGCGATCCCCTTCGATGCGCCGGGCGTAGAACTCGGTCATCACGAAGGCCGCTGCTCGTTTGAAGCGATCCTGCTCAAATACGACTTAAAGGATGCGGGTTTATTGCGGATGGCGAAGATTGTCCATGCGGCGGATATTGCTGAAGATATCGACAGCGACCCGTTCGCACGCGGTCTCGAAGCCATCGCAACCGGATACAGCCTGCGCTTTCCGGATGACACCGAGAATCTCGAGCATCAATTCGAGGTCTATGATGCGTTGTATGCATGGTGCCGTTTGGATGTGGTAAGCAAGTAAATTTAAGCGGGTCAAAAATATACCTTACTGAATTAAATGTCCCGCGACATCGTCCTGCTCTTCTCCACGCGCGTCATCCGTTTGTTCTGCTACGGATTTCTGTCGGTTGTGCTGGCGCTGTATCTTTCGGAAACGGGATTTGGCGAGGGTCAGATCGGA
>DATFET010000237.1:0-5521 GCA_035250835.1 Anaerolineales bacterium | reverse complement strand
TCGGCGGTTATGTTTCATCCATCGGCAGGGTGCAGGCTGATTTTGGTGATATGACTTACGAGGAGAGATTTCTCCGCGCCGAAGAATCGGATGTGCGCTGTCCGGTCGAATCCTCTGCAAATGAAATGCGCGCCGAAATCGAGAAGACCATCCACGCTAAGAATACACTGGGTGGTGTGCTGGAGGTCGTTGCCCTCAACCTGCCGGTGGGCCTGGGCAGTTTCGCCCAATGGGACAAACGTCTCGAAGCCCGCCTGTCGATGGCTGTCATGAGCGTCCAGGCCATTAAAGGAGTCGAAGTCGGCGACGCGTTTGAAAATGCAAAGCTGCCGGGCACCCAGGCTCACGACCCGATCCGGCTTGACCCGCCAGCCGTGACCCGCCAATCGAACCGCGCTGGCGGCACCGAAGCAGGGATCTCCAACGGGCAGCCGCTCATCATCCGTGCCGCAATGAAGCCAATCGCCACCACGCTCCTGCCACAACCGACAGTGGACCTGGCCTCAGGGACAGAATCTCCCACCCAATATGAACGCTCCGATTTCTGCCCCGTCCCGCGCGCGGTACCGATCCTGGAAGCCATGGTTGCATTCGTCCTGGCGGACGCGCTCATTGAAAAGCTGGGCGGCGATTCCATGAATGAGATGCGACCTCGCTTCTATGCATTACGCAAAGCCACGCTCGACGACCTGAAAATGGACAATACCCCTCACGTCTTTTGGGAATAACTCACCTGATATGCACATCTTCCTCTACGGACCTCCTGGCACAGGAAAATCTACGATCGGAAAAATCCTTGCGCGCAATCTTGATTTGCCATTTGTGGATTTGGATTCTGAGATTGAAGCAAATGCCGGGCTATCCATCTCACAGATCATGGAGCATCAGGGTGAATCCGTATTCCGTGACCTGGAATCTGCCGTTTTAAAAGCCGCGGTAGATCCTATTTCTGGCCCGACATCCCGGGTCATCGCTTTGGGCGGCGGCGCGTTATTGCGGGAGGAAAATCGTTTCCTGGCGGAGTCTCATGGCACGGTCGTACTGCTCACCGCTGATCTGTCCACTCTTCTCGAACGCCTGAAAAATGAATCGAGTAAACGTCCCCTGCTGGCAGGTGATCTGCGGGAGAAACTGACATCCCTATTGGAAAAGCGCCGGGAGCATTATTCCTCCTTCATGATCCAATTGCCTGTGGATGAAAAAACATCTGAACAAAGTGCATTGGAAATTCAAAACAGGCTCGGGCGTTATCACCTGCGCGCGATGGGCGAGTACGATGTTTTGATCGGTGATATGGGGCAAATCGCGAGGGTATCCACTGGCTTGCAGAATCCCCTGATCGTGACCGATGAAAACGTGGCAAAGCTTCATCTCGAAAAAATCAAATCTGTCCTGTGTGCATCCGGCTGTGGGCCGAAATCCGTCGTCATCCGATCTGGAGAGGGGCATAAAAACCTCGAGACGGTTTCCTACTTGTGGAGTTCCTTCCTCGAAAATGGACTGGATCGCAAAAGCACGGTTATTGCTTTGGGTGGCGGGGTAATCGGCGACCTGGTGGGATTCGCCGCCTCGACGTACATGCGTGGTATCAAGTGGATCTGTGTCCCAACGACTTTGCTGTCGATGGTTGATGCCTCACTGGGCGGTAAGACCGGCTTCGACCTGCCTCAGGGAAAAAACCTGATCGGCTCTTTTTATCCGCCAAAGCTGGTGCTGGCAGCTCCGCAATTGTTGAACACACTCCCCAAAAGGGAATTCCTCTCCGGGATGGCTGAGGTGGTCAAGCACGGAGTCATCTCCGACCCTGAATTATTCGATCTATGCACTCGCGGGTTGGACGATGTCAAACATAACCCTGAAGATATCGTCAGGCAGGCGATGGCAGTCAAGATCAAGATCATCGAAGAAGATCCGTATGAGAAAGGATTACGCGCCGCGCTGAATCTGGGTCACACCGTTGGTCATGCGGTGGAGCTGGTCAGTCGATTCGAATTGCTGCATGGGGAGGCGGTTGCAATCGGGATGGTGACTGAAGCCAGATTTGCAGAACGGATCGGTATTGCGGAGAAAGGATTGAGCCAAATAATTTCAAACGCTTTGTCTGCGCTGGGACTGCCTGTGGATATTCCGATAAATCTTCAACGCCAGGAAATCATCCATGCGATGCGGGTCGATAAGAAAAAGGACGCGGCCCATATTCGATTCGCGCTGCCCGCGGCGATTGGACAGGTAGAATTGATTGAAATCAGTGATCTTGAAAGTGTGATCATGTAATATGCGCTTCGACTACGGGTTTCGATACGGCGGGCAAGCGCCGCCTACTCAACCCTCCGCTCAGCGCGGGATATGGAGAATATATGAAAATCCTGATCCTGCACGGACCCAACTTGAACCTGCTTGGCACGCGTGAGCCTGAGATCTATGGATCGCTTACGTTGGAGGAGATCAACGCGAAGCTGATCAGGCTGGCAGGTGAGCACAACGTGGATCTGGCATGTAAACAATCCAATCATGAAGGCGATTTGATCGATGCTTTACATGATGCGCGCTCGTGGGCGAATGGTGTGGTGTTCAATCCTGGCGCATATACCCATACTTCGATCGCCCTGCGGGATGCGATCAGCGCCATCGGCATCCCCGTCGTTGAAGTACATTTGTCGAATGTATATGCTCGTGAAGAGTTTCGTCACGTTTCGATGATCTCAGCGGTCTGCAAAGGCAAGGTGGTAGGCTTCGGCTGGCGGTCCTATGCGCTGGGTGTACAGGCGTTAATAGACCTGCTGTCGGACAAAGAATCGGGGAGATAAGGCTGACAAACGGCAGCATGCCTGAGGTCCGCTATGAAGCGTATGGGAGTCGTCAGGTAAGCAATTATGGAATCATTGCGTCATACTTGTTTAATAACCCATTCATTTCGATTCCCCACTTTTTTCTCATCACTGTCTAATCGAAAAACCCACTTTTGCTTGTAAGATTGATTCCATAATAGTTCTCGCAACTGTTCAAAAGGTTGTCACGCGGTAGTGCAATTTTTGATGAATGGACGGCAATGAACGAACCATCTTTATCAGGTAAAGACAAATTCAGGAGTCGGCTTGCGGGCGTTCGTAGCCGCGTAAGCAAAGTGCTCCCTTTCCTTTCGGGTGTGCTGGCAGCTCTTCTGGCATTGTTCATCTACAATGCATTTTCCCCCAATACACAAATCACCCAGACCGACGTGAAGAACGCGGTATCGAGTGCACTTGCCTCGGCCACGCCGCGCCCTCCATATTCAGTTGGGGTCTATCAGATCATCCAGCCGTCGCTTGTGTTGATCGAGACCGAAGCCATTGAGGGGAACGGAGAATTGGAACAAAGCCTGGGGAGTGGGGTCATCATCAACGAGCGTGGTGAGATCCTGACGAGCCTGCACGTGGTGGATGGCGCAAGCAAGATCTCGATCACGTTTGCAGATGGCACCCAGGCGGAGGGACAGATCATCTCTTCCCAGCCTGAGATCGATATTGCCATGCTGGCTCCCTCGGCGCTGCCTGAGCTCTTTGTACCGGCAACGATCGGCAACGCGGGCGCCATGCAGGTAGGGGACGAAGCCTACGTGGTTGGGAATCCCTTTGGCTTGTATGGCTCGATGAGTTCTGGGGTGATCTCAGGTTTTGACCGCGTTTATCGGCCGCCCAATCTGCCCAACGTAATCCGCGGTTTGATCCAGGTGGACGCGGCGATCAACCCCGGCAATTCGGGTGGTCCATTGTTGAATCGAAGCGGTCATGTGGTCGGAATCGTCACAGGTATTATCAACCCAACCGAGGACAGTTTCTTTATTGGCATTGGGTTTGCCGTACCGATCAATGTCGCGGCAGGCGGGGGTGGCGGCCTGCCTCCGTACTAATGATGGAATAGTACATACCCACAGGTGGAATTTTCTTCGAGTAGGAATAGATATTTGTTCAGGTATGAATGACCGAAACGTACAGAGTGCCGCATAAATATTTAAACCTGAACCTGGAATTTGGCCTACAATTGACATTCAAAAGTTTAGATATTAACCCGATAAGCGGTAAAGGAGTATAGAATGACGCTAAACGAAAGACCTGAAAATCGCACTCCGATGGAAAAAGTCCTCTATGAGGTAAAGAAGGTCATCGTCGGTCAGGACCATCTGCTCGAGCGGATGGTGGTCGCACTGCTGGCGCGCGGTCACATTCTAGTGGAAGGCGTGCCGGGCCTGGCAAAGACCATGGCGATCAAAACCATGGCGGAGGCGATCGGCGGAGAGTTCAAGCGCATCCAATTCACGCCGGACCTTGTCCCCGCAGACCTGGTCGGGACGCGCATCTACAACCAGAAGAACGGCGCCTTTGAAACATCCCTGGGTCCAGTATTTACGAACCTGCTGCTCGCCGATGAGATCAACCGTGCACCCGCCAAGGTCCAGAGCGCGCTGCTTGAAGTGATGCAGGAAAAACAGGTCACCATTGGCCGCGAAACCCACAGGGTTCCCAATCCATTCCTTGTGCTTGCCACTCAAAATCCGATCGAGACCGAAGGGACGTATGCACTGCCCGAGGCCCAGGTGGACCGCTTCATGATGAAGGTGCTGGTCGGTTATCCAACGCCGACCGAGGAGTTCGTCATCGTCGAGCGCATGACCGGCGCCCTGCAGGATCTGCAGAAGGTACTGACCACCGATCAATTGCTCAAGCTCCAGAAGGAAGCCGACAAGGTCTACGTGGACCCGGCTTTGATGGAATATGCTGTCCGTATGGTGACCGCGACGCGCGAGCCGGAACAGGTCGGCCTGAAGGACCTCAGGCGCTATATCCTGTTTGGCGCCAGCCCGCGCGCTTCGATCAACCTGATCCTGACCGGACGCGCCCTCGCCTTCGTGCGCGGACGCAAATACGCTCTCCCGCAGGACGTGCTCGACATGGCTCTGGACGTCATGAGACATCGCATCGTCCTGTCTTATGAGGCGCTCTCTGATAACGTCAGTGGAGACGATATCCTGAATAAGATTCTCGACCGTATCCCGATACCGGTGGTGCCGCTGCATGAACATTACGACGTCCGCAGTAACGCCTGAGCGCGTCCTCCAGCGACTCGACTGGCAGGTCATACGCCGCCTGGACGGTTTGCTGCAGGGCAACTACCGTTCGCTGTTCTACGGCTTTGGCGTGGACTTCGCCGACCTGCGTGAATACCAGGCGGAGGATGACATCCGTTACATCGACTGGAATGTCACCGCGCGCATGCAGACGCCGTATATTCGTCAATACACGGAAGACCGCGAGGTCTCAGCCTGGTTCCTGCTCGATATGAGTCCCTCGGTGGACTTTGGCACAGTGCAGGATGGCGAGAAGCGCTCAGTGCTGATGGATTTTGTCACCGTGATGGCGCGCGTATTGACGCGGCACGGGAATCGCGTCGGGGCGATGATCTTCGGGAACGACATCCAGAAGGTGATCCCGGCCCGAGGCGGGCGCATCCAGGTCCTGCGCCTGATCAATGAAATGCTCCGGCA
>DATFET010000224.1:0-6760 GCA_035250835.1 Anaerolineales bacterium | reverse complement strand
CCTTCGAATTTCAGCACGAAAATTTTAAGGTAATTTACAATGCAGAGAATGAGGGCTTTGCGCGCGCCAACAATCAGGGTATTGCCGCGGCCCAGGGGGACTATATTGTGCTTCTCAATAACGATACAGTGGTCACGAGAGTCTGGCTCTCGAGGTTGATCAATCATCTGGGGGATCCACAGGTGGGACTGGTCGGGCCGTTGACCAACGGCGTCTCCAATGAGGCGCACGTGGATATGACCTTTACCGATGTAACTGCGCTGGATGCATTTGCCGCACAACTTGCGAAAGACAGGACGAATCTAATGACCCCGATCAAACTGCTGGCGATGTACTGCATGGCCGGGCGCAGGGAGGTCTTTCAACAAATCGGTCCTCTCGACGAACAGTTTGGGATCGGGATGTTCGAAGATGATGATTACTCACTGCGGGTGCGGCAGGCTGGCTATAGGATGGCCGTTGCAGAGGATGTTTTTATTCATCACTTCGGCAGGTCAGCTTTCGGATTGATGGGGCATGATCGTTATCTGGAAATATTTGAAGAAAACCGCCGGAAATTCGAAGCCAGGTGGAATATCGAATGGGAACAGCACGAAAGCGGAACATTGGCTGAAACTCGCCGGCTGACTTCTGAACTGCAGGATATCCTGAATGCAAATCCGCAGGCGCGCGGGGTGATCATTTTTCCGCCAACCATAGGCTGGAATATCAGCCTGTTTCAGCGCCCCCACCAGCTGGCGAGAACTTTCGCAAAGCAGGGCTACCTGGTCTTTTTTTCCGCTGACGACCGGGTAGACGATGTCCGGGGGTTTAAGCAGGTAAGCCGCGGGCTTTACCTGGCCCGGGTTCCATGGGCCGTCTTCGACCTCGTGGAGGCGCCTGTTATTTTTACACTCCCCTATAACCGTAAATATGTATTTCAATTGCGCCAGCCTCAAATTGTGTATGAGGTCATAGACGATCTGGAAGTATTCCCTGGAGACAAAGCCCGGCTTCAGAGGACACATGTAGCCCTGCTCAAAGAAGCAGATGTCGTCGTTGTGACAGCCGACCGCCTCATGGATCAGATCAGACCGTTCCGGGCGGATGCCATTCTGTGTCCAAATGCAGTGGAGCTGGAACATTTTTCCACGATGGAAGGAGCCGATTCAGTTCCAATCCCCGCGGACCTCGCCCCGATCCTGGAGCAGGGCCGGCCCCTGATCGGCTACACGGGCGCACTTGCCCGCTGGTTCGATTATGAGCTTGTACGAGCGGCCGCGCTAAAACACCCCGATTGGGATTTCGTGCTGATCGGACCCAATCACGACGATACCCTGACGGAAAGCACCCTCCTTTCCATTCCAAATATTCACTGGCTGGGCGCCCGGGAGTATTCGTTACTTCCTTCCTACCTTCGTCATTTTAGCGTCACAACCATCCCATTCCTTTTGAATAATATTACACTGGCCACATCCCCTATAAAACTGTTTGAATATATGGCGGCTGGAAAACCGATCGTAACTACAGACCTGCCTGAATGCCGAAAATACCCGGGTGTTTTGGTCGCTCACAATGAAAAGGAATTTATAGAGCAGCTGGAACATGCTCTCACGTTGACTGAGGACTCGGTATACCTTCAACAACTGTACCAGACCGCCCAGGAAAACACCTGGGAAGCTCGTGTAAAGCAGATAAGTGAGGCTTTGGATCTGCATCGAAATCGTATGTCAACAAACCTGGAAGTTCAGCCCTAAAGGCTGCTCGTATTGAATCAGGTCGTGACACCCAGGCAGCCCTCGCCGGCTTGAATTTTCCCCTTTTATCAAGACTGTAAGGATATTTTTCCTAGGATTGTCCCTTCGATTCAATTAAACTTGGGGTGGTGTAGAGAATATCTTTCTTCTGGCAAAGACCAGAAGGATCAATTAAACCCAGGAGTGTATGTATGACCTATACGAAATCGTTTTCAAGGAAAATTTTTATCAGGATTTTTACGGCCGTCGCCCTGGTATTTTTCGTTTTTGGTGCATCGATCAGAGTATCCGCGGGTCCCGATCTGCAGGCAGGCACCACACGCTATGTGGCAGCGAACGGTACGGATTCAGGCAACTGTAGTTCCGCTGCTGCACCCTGCCGCACGATCCAGTATGCGATTAACCAATCCGCTTCCGGGAACAGGATACTCGTGGCACAGGGCAGCTATACCTATGCGGCAGGGCCAGATTTTTGCTCATTTCTTCAAACCCGGGCTGTGGTTTGCATTGTTGACAAAAGCCTGACCATTTTGGGTGGCTATACCACCTCCAATTGGTCAACGGCGAACCCCTCTGCAAATCCCACCATCATCGATGGGCAAAATTCACGTCGTGGCGTTGCCCTGATCAGGTCTCAGACAACCACCTTCCTGAACATGGAGGGCTTCACGATCCAGAACGGCCGGGCGCAGGGTCCAACCTATCCAGGTGATCCTAGCGGCGTAGGCGGCGGGATGTGGGTAAATAGAGCCTCTGTAACCTTGAGAGATATGGTTTTTCGGAACAATCAATCGATTGGTGCAAATACAGGTTCCGGGGCCGGCGGCGCCGCAGACGGTGCAGCCATTCGGCTTGAATCGTCGATCGCAGGGACCAGTTCACTGCTCCAACGCGTGACCTTTGATGGCAATCAATCCCTCGGGGGGGTGGGTCCGGATCGGGGAGGAATCGCATTTGGTGCATTGTTCGTGTTCGCCTCCACAGTGACTATAGAAGACTCCACCTTTACCAACAACCTTGCCCGGGCAGGGAATTCTTCCGGGAACGGGTCAAGCGGCGGTCTAAACGCCGATGCCCTCGGCGGGGCGATCGGTCTGGAGCAAAGCTCGCCCACGCTGAATCGGATTGTTGCAACGAACAATCAGGCAATCGGTGGGAACGCTGCCACGAACGCCGGCGGTGCTTTCGGCGGCGCAATCTTTAGTGAGGACGCTGCCTCATTTGTGATGACCGACGCCTATATATCCGGGAATACAGCTCAGGCAGGAAATGCTTCCACAGGCGGATTTGGCGCTGGTGGAGGTGTCTTGATCCTTAACTCATCTGCGACCCTCGAGCGGATTCAGCTGATCGCAAATAATGCAATCGGCGGCAGTTCAACGAGCGGAGGGACCGCAGGTCCGGGCGGCGGGGGAGGTCTCTATCTCTGGAGAAATCGTATAGGAATCAATCCTTCTCCTTCCGTTACGAATGCAATCATCACTGATAATTATGTGGCAACGGGGAGTAGCGGCGGAACAGGCTTCGGTGGTGGAGGCGGCATCCAGGTTCAGGGATTGACAGCAACCATTTCCCATGCAACGATCGCTCGGAATCGACTGGGTCCATCTCTCGTCTCCGGACAGGGATTATTGGTCATTGCAGCGCCAGGTGTGTCAGCGACCACGGTCCATCTCAACAACAGCATTATCGCAAATCATACAGAAGGGGCAGCAAATGCCGTTGCGGTCCAGGTCTTTCAGGGTAATACCCTTAATTTCAATCGCGGTCTATTTGCCGGGAATACTAAAGATACGAATGCGAATGGTTCACCCACACCTGCCGGCGCTATCAATGGGCTTTCAAGTATGCTTTCTGCCTCGTCTGCCGGGTTTATCTCGCCCGGCTCCCCGAATTTCGACTACCATCTTCGTAGTGATTCCGCCGCCAAGGATCAGGCGGCGGGTAACACAACAGGCATTGATATCGACGGGCAAAGCCGGCCGTATAATGGTATTTCGGATCTTGGCGCGGACGAGTATTGGCTGATCTCCCAGGTGCTTGACAGAGATACAACTGGGGTCTTTCGTCCAAGCAATGGACTGTTATATCTAAAGAACCAGAATATTTCCGGTTTTGCCGATATTGCCATCAATTACGGCATCCCGGGTGACTATCCTGTGGTCGGGGACTGGGACGGCGATGGGGACCACACCATCGGCATCTATCGCAACGGTACCTTCTTCTTGAGGAACTCCAATACGGTTGGTTTTGCCGACATTGTCTTCCCCTTCGGTCAGGCAGGTGACCAGCCGATCGCTGGCGACTGGGATGGGGATGGCGACGATACGATCGGGATCTTCCGCCCCTCGACTGGCTTGTTCCTGCTCAGGAACAGCAACTCCGCTGGGCCCGAGAATGCGAGCTTTTACCTGGGCAATGTCGGCGATGTTGGGATCGCCGGGGACTGGGATGGAGATGGAGACGACACGACTGGTGTCTTCCGCCCGAGCAATGGGGTGATTTTCCTCAAGAACACCAACGTCAGCGGCTTTGCCGACATCGCCCTGAACTACGGCATTCCAGGTGACAAGCCTGTCATTGGGGATTGGAACGATGATGGGGTCGATACCATCGGGGTCTATCGCAATGGTCGCTTCCTGTTGCGAAACAGCAATACGAATGGCTTTGCGAATATCGTCTTCGATCTGGGCAACCCTGGCGATATGCCCATCGCCGGCGACTGGGACGTAGAACCTTAATGTCTGTAGCATACATTTAACTCCAAGTAATCCTGAAAACAGAGGTGTGGATGCCGAAAGGACTCTGCACCTCTGTTTTCGCGTTTTTACTCTTTTTTCTGATCTACTGGTTATAATCATCGACATCCCTATGATTCGGAGATCACATGGCAACCCTTGAAAAAATCCGTGCGGCGCTTCGCCCATACAAGCAGTTCCTGACCTCGACAATGACCTCAAAGAATCATTTAACACAGCCTGTCCTCATCGATGAAAAGTGGACTATCGAGCCGCCCAACCCAACAACGCGGGAAGAGGCGGAAGCATTCGTCAAGTCATACTCGTTCTGGTACCATCGCATCTACCTGGGTAATGGTGTATATACTCTACCGCCCACACTCGCAGACCAGGTATGGGCGTTGACCAAGCCGGTTTTTCCATTGGATTTGAAAGGTGCTTCCATGCTTGATATAGGCTGTAACGCAGGTCTCTTCTCGATTCAGGCTAAATTGCGGGGAGCCGACCGCATCCTGGGCGTCGAATTTCTGGAAATGTTTTATGAGCAGGCCGAATATATTCGAAAAATCTGGCAGATGGATATCGAATACCGCTTGATGGATGCGCATGACATTGGTAAGATCCATGAGCAATTCGATCTCGTGATGTTTGCGGGTATCCTCTATCACTTGAAGAATCCGCTTCTTGTGTTGGAGAGCATTGGCCGTCTTTGCCGGGATGCTGTGGTGGTAGAAAGCGAGGTTATTCCTGATGACCCGCGTAACCTTTTGATGGCACGAATCGGCCCACGCGGCAATTTTAAACTTACTCCCACTACCAGGGGTTTCATGAAGTTCTACGAACGCGATGAATTAAACGGCGACAGCTCGAACTGGTGGGCTCCTGATACCGAATGCCTGTTGGGAATGTTGCGCGTCGCTGGATTTAGATATTTTTCACGTCCGATTTATCATGCGCCGAGTCGTATTCTATTGATTGCTACCAAGAATGAAAAGTCAATACTTGATTGGCGAAAGCTGTAGCCTTATAGTTTCCATTAGGCGGATTGGTAAAAATCAGTAATAGAAAACGCCGCACTCCTGTTCTACGACTTACAGAGTACCGCATCATTTAGTAAAGTTTAAATTCGAATCTCAGCCTTCAATTCAAAAAGTTTACTTAATTGTAAGACGAGCGGTAAACCCACAATGCACGTGCAAACTTGAAAAATTATTATTTCGTACCATTCGACATTATTGTATTTCCAGTCATTGACTGGCATTACCGTTTTCAGCGACCCCAGCATATTTCTACTCAACTGGCATTCCATGGTCATCGGGTGTTCTATCTGCGCACCTATTTTTTGGAAGGGAGTCGGCCAAAGCTTAAGCCCCTCCAATCCGGCATCCCGATTATGGACGTCCAACTGGGTCTACCACAGAACAAAAATGTCGTTTCCGATCAACTGGACGAGGCATCGAAAAGAATCTTTCTTGAACAAATCACTTTTCTACGGGATGACCTGAACATTACCCAGGCCATCTGTCTTGTGGATCTTCCATTTTGGGCTCCCCTGGTCCTGGAATTACGGGACATGTATGGGTGGAAGATTGTGTATGACGCCATCGATCAGCTCAGCGGGTTTTCCAACGTTACACCTCACATGCTTGAACCGGAGGCTGAGATCATCCAAAAAAGCGATCTGGTTCTTGCAACTTCGCATCTGCTTTTTAACGAGAAATCTCGTCTTAATACAAATTGCCTTCTTGTGCCGAATGGCGCAGATTTCGATCACTTTAATTATTCGCCGGAGAATTTGCCGGAAGAGTTGATTGGCATCCCGAAGCCCATCATAGGATATTATGGAGCGATGTCGGACTGGCTGGATACCGAGCTGATCCGTCACCTTGCCTCAGCCAGGCCAGATTGGAGTTTTCTCCTGATTGGAAGAATTGAAAGCGCAGATATTTCCCCAATAAAGGATTTGAGAAATGTTCACCTGCTGGGAGAAAAACCCTATGAACTCCTGCCAGGATACTTGCAGCAATTTGATACCTGTATCATCCCGTTCAAAAAAAACCCGCTTACAGAAGCCACGAACCCGGTTAAGCTTTTTGAATTTTTGAGCGCCGGAAAATCTATTGTGGCTACAGACCTGGATGAGCTGCGTTATTACCGGGAGTACGTCAGGCTGGCGTCCTCCCCTGAGGAGTGGCTCGTTGCCATCGAGCTGGCACTTACAGCTTATCAACCCCTCGAAGTGGAAAAGCGGATGAGCTTTGCCCGTCAAAATACATGGGACGAGCG
>DATFET010000185.1:0-5364 GCA_035250835.1 Anaerolineales bacterium | reverse complement strand
CTTACCTTTCGTGACAACCAAATACCAGCCGCCGGCTTCGATGAGTTTGATTACATCACGAACCTTCATAAATAAATTTTAGCACAAAGGAATTTTATGACGCAAAATCAATACGAATATATCATCATCGGCGCGGGGCATAATGGACTGGTTGCCGCCGCGTATCTTGCAAAAGCAAAAAAGAAAGTGCTGGTTCTCGAACGCCGCGCCATCGTCGGTGGGATGGTGGTGACAGAGTCGTTTGGAGAAGGCTTTACCGTTGACTCATTATGGACAGGTGGAACTCTCCGCCCCGATATTATCAAGGATTTAAGGCTTGGTCTCGTCAGAACATCTCGACCACCATTCATCTCTCTTCAGCCAGATGGAAATCATCTCACACTCGATGTTGAATCCATCAAAAACATTTCTGAAAAGGACGCCAGTCGCTGGCCTGAATTCATCCGTTTTATGGATAAGTCAGCGAAGATTCTGGAGAAAGCCTATTCGACCATCATGCCGCGCTTGCCGATGAACTTCAATGCAAAGGAAGGCTTCGGCTTGATGGATCTGGGACTCAACCTGCGCCTCGCAGGTCGCAAGGATATGCTCAACTTTATCCGTGCCCTGCCAATGACTGCGCAGGAACTGGTGGAGGAATATTTCGAATCGGAGGAAGTTAAAGCAGCCATTGCATCAGTAGCCATTCATGGCTCAACCCTCGGACCGATGTCCGCAGGCACAGGCTATACGTTAATCCACAACTGGATGAACCGCGGCGGGCTGGCGCATGTCAATGTGGGGAAAGCAGAAGAAATCACATCCGCTTTGGCAAATGCTGTGAAATCCTTCGGCAGAGAAATTAGAACGAGCGCCGAAGTAGATTGCATCAAAGTTGAAAACCAGGTCGCTACGGGCGTCGTTCTGACAAATGGAGAAGAGATTTCCGCGAATGTGATCCTCTCCTCCGCAGACCCGAAACATACTCTGCTCAAACTTGTTGGTGCACGAGATTTGCCGCCCGAATTCGTCTGGCACGCTCAATCCATCAAAATGCGCGGGTCGGTGGCGAAGGTCCACTTGTTGACAGATGGCAGTCACGACATCCCGGCCGGAACCGTTGTTCTTGCGCCGTCCATCAAATATTTGGAAAAAGCCTACGACGCGGCAAAGTATGGGGAGATTTCCGAAAAACCCTATCTCGAAGTGACAACCTCGGGCAATGTTGTGTCCATCCACTTTCAATTTGCGCCGTATTTGTTAAAGACCGGGGATTGGAAATTGGACGGCAAAAAAGTTGAGAAACTTGCGATAGATACTCTGTCTGGATACTTTCCCAATCTCAATTCTCTAATCTCTAATTCTCATGTAATCACTCCTCTTGACCTCGAACAATCCTACGGTTTGACCGAAGGCGACCTCAACCACGGACAACTCATGCTCGATCAGTTCCTGTTCATGCGGCCGATCCCGGGCTGGTCCAATCACAAGACCCCGATTGACAATCTGTATCTATGCGGAAGCGGCGTCCACGGCGGAGGGGGAGTCAGCGGTGCGGCAGGCCGGAATGTGGTCAAGGTGTTATGAGCCATGAACTCATCTGGTTACGAAATAAAACAAGGGATGTCTTGCCACATGCAATTTGGCTTATTTCCATTACCCTTGTGTATTGGGCCGTTTTTTATATTCCTCTTCCTCCACAATTCAAAAGGCAGGGAATCTTCCTGGTTGATGAGTACATCCTACTTTTACTCGTCGCGCTGATTTTTCTCACATATAGACAAAATGGTTGGGGAGTCAGGTACATTCGCCTTGGTTTGGTATTGATCGTATTTACACTTCCACTACTGCGCTTATGGGATACTGCAGAGAGCACATGGAATATTGTCTTAGGATTATTGCCCTGGGCAGATGCTACGGAATACTATTTCGATGCCAGCAGATTACTGGAGGGAGGCTTGTTCAGCGCGTTTTCTGGCCGTAGACCCTTATATGCAGGTTTACTTACTGTTCTTCTGAAATTAAGTAATCAAAACCTTCAGATCGTCCTCATTGTTTTCACAGTCATCAATGCGATAGTCGTTTTTTTATTTATGGAGGAAATCCATAATGAATTTGGCCTTGTTTCGGCAATCATTGCCCTCTATTTATCTCAGCTTTTTTATCGACCTTTTGCAGGTACTACGCTTACTGAACAATTTGGTTTCCCAATCGGACTGCTGGCAGTAGTTGTTTTGATTCGAGCTGTGAAAAGTACCAAACTATGGCTTTTTGCATTTGGCATGGCGCTCTTAACCTATGCTCTGCTCATCAGGGCTGGAACATTTTTTGTTCTTCCGATTCTCATACTATTTGCTGTTGTTCAGTTTGCGGAAAATCGTCAGCAATATATAAAAATTTTCCTGATTATGGTTGCTGCCATTGCGGTCCCTGTGCTGACCAATGTCTGGCTGGGAAGAGTAGTCGCCGCGCCGCAGGCTGTTGAATTTGCAAATTTTGCGGATACGCTTTACGGTCAGGCGAGAGGAGGTGTCCGCTGGACGCAGGCTGTCATAGATCACCCTGAACTGGCATCCATGACAGAGCCCGATCGCTCACAATTGCTGTATCGTCTTGCCTATGAAGAAATCAGGAATCATCCCCTGGGATTGCTAAAAGGGGCTATTAAAGCATGGGTGGATTTTATTCTGCCCGGCTCGCTATCGGCGTTTGGATTTCTGACATTCGGCAATAAAAGTATTGACTTCATATTGCAAGTTTCTGTAGTACTGATATTCTTTTCCGGTCTATGGTTGTTTTGGAAACACAGAGAGAGACCCGTCAGCAAACTTATGCTCGTATTTTGGGCAGGGATATTCCTTTCCATTCCTTTTTTACCGCCAGTGGATGCAGGGGTGCGGCCGTACACTGCAACGATTGCCTTATTGTTTTTGCCGGTCTGTTTCGTTTTCTCCCCGGCTGTTTTTAATCGCCTGGAAATTTTTCACCATGAAAACCGGGCCATCCCGATTGGAATTTCTTACAATGCGGCATTTGGGTTGATTTTCATTTCGCTCTTAGGTGCCCCACTGCTTCAGACAATTGTCAAACCCACACATGTACAGCCTGCCGCTTGTGAATCCAACCTTATCCCAATCAACTTTCAATTGACACATGGATCCTACATCATCCTTTCTTCAGAAGAAAGTGGCCAGGAAACGAGGGTTCCAGTTGTTCAGCTTAGAGATGTGCATGAAAGTTTCGACGATTTTCCCTACGGTGACTTTGCGGGAATCATGCGCAAATTAAAGCAGCCTGCATTAATTGCAGTCGCTGCTGATATTCCAACCGGGCGAGGGATCTGGATTGTTGCGCCTGCAGAGTTAAAAGCGTATGAAGGTCAGACCATTTCAGCTTGTGCAGAACTGGTGTTTTCTACCTATCCTGTTATGTTCGTAAGAACATTTGAGAAACCATAATAAATAACTACTGTTGCTTTCGTCAGTTGCATAGCTGGATGAAATGTAGTGAAGATACTGAAATCATGAAGAAGACCTCGCAATTGCGAGGTCTTCTTCATGATTTCAGTTACTCAATTATTTATCCGCCAGTTTAATCGCCACTTCGATCTTCCATTTTGACTTGCGCGGTTCGATCTTCGGGTCGGTGAGATAGGTTTCGTAACGCCCGCGAAAATTGTCGCCCTGCTCAGTGTCCCAGCGGTCGAAGTCCAGACCCTGGGCGCGCACCCATTCGATCAAGGCTCTGTTCCCTGAGATGCCTCCCCCTGAATAAATGAGACTCGCATATCGTCCCGCGGGAAGTGCATTCGCTTTGACGTCGCCATCATCGGGCAGCACCTTACGGACCGGGACACAGAAGGAGATGTCCATAAAGCCGCGCATGTCAATGACATGATAGCGCAAAAAGGGCGGACCTGCGGTTTTGATGTTGTTTTCATCCACCCAGGCATTCAATTCGTCCGCGACCCTGCCAATCACTTTGAACATGCCTTTGAACGGCGCGATGGTTCGAATGCCCATGTAGACTTGTCTGGGTCGCGTATCTATTTTGGGTTTACCGATGGTTGTCATTTTTTTCTCCTGCCATTATAGCGGACGGCCGTCCGCCCCTACTTAAACAACCAGACGATCTCCCATTTAGCATCGGGACCGGGACCGGTATACCATATCTCGCGCGGCGGACCCGCCGTCTCAAATCCGTTCTTCTGGATCCAATCGGCAGCCGCATCATAAGCACCGAGCAGCTCGGGATAGTGACATTGGTCGCCGGTGATGACGACACATGCCGCCTTCCCACCTTCCAGTTGTTTGACTTCGATATTCCCGCGGCCCTCGACGCTTCCTTCGACAGCCAGGCTGGTTTCCACAGGTCCATCCTCCTGTTTGCTGACCGGACCATGATAGATGCCGAACGGCGCGCCTTCCGGGCGCGCGCCATACTCCTGTGCCAGTGAAAATAACGCGCCGATGTCCTGCTCTTCCTGCCTGCCCAGCCCATCCACTGTGTGACGGCGGGTAATACTGATGATCTGCTGGGCCGGGATTTCCCGGACTTCCACTTCAAGACTCATTTTATTTGCCTCCGGTTTTGATTGATGGGTGAATTGATGAGCCAGCGCCTTGATATGCTCAAGCTGTCTCTCACGCAATTCCAAATGCTGTTTCACCAGCAGCTCAGCCTGCGCCTGAGAGACGGGAATGACCGCCAGCATCCGCCGGATGGTCGCAAGCGGCATATCCATGTCGCGCATGCTGCGAATCATACGTGCGCCCGGGATTTGGTCAACGCCATAGTAACGGTATCCGCTGGAGGGGTCGATGTGAAGCGGTTGTAAAATCCCCAATTGATCATACAGCCGCAGCGCCTTAATCGAAAGGCGGGTCAGGTTGGCGAACGTCCCGATGGAGACCAGATCCTTTGGCTGGTTCATGCTGTCAGTATACAGTCTTCCCAAGGGGTAGAGTCAAGGGTAAATTTTGCCGGCGCTGCATCCAAGGTTTTCTTTGATGATAGAATTCCCGTATGCCAAAACCGGTGATCATGACCGTGGATGACGACGCGTCAGTCCTGAATTCCATCGAGCGTGACCTGCGCGCCCACTATGGACAGGAGTATCGCATCCTCCCGATCAACCAGGGAAAGACAGCCCTCGAGTATCTGAAAAAACTGGAACAGCGCAACGAGATCGTCGCGCTGTTTTTGGTTGACCAGCGCATGCCTGAAATGAGCGGGGTGGAATTTTTGATGGAAGCCATCCAGGTGTACCCGCAGGCTAAACGCGTCCTGCTGACAGCCTATGCCGATACACAGGCTGCGATCGAGTCGATCAACGAAGTAGGACTCAACTATTATTTGATGAAACCCTGGCATCCGCCTGACGAG
>DATFET010000182.1:0-2905 GCA_035250835.1 Anaerolineales bacterium | reverse complement strand
AATCGACTGGTTGTCCGGCGACCAGGCGATCGCAGTGCCCGGGCCCAGGTCGGTGGGGGAGCTTGCTCCTTGAGCAAAAACGTAAAAGATATGCGGCTCGCTCTGGGCTGCGGAGACAAACGCCACGAACTCGCCGGAAGGCGACCAGGCCAGGTCCAGCACCTGGTCGCTTTGCCCGGCGACCGAGTATTGCGTCGTCCCGCCCTGAACCTCATTCGTCACATCGGTCACCAGCAAATGTCCGAAGCTGATATAGGCGATGAACTGTGATTCAGCCTGCGGGGACTCTTCAGGTGTGGATGTGACCGTTTCAGCCGGGACAGGCAGGGGTTCGACGGTGGTCGTCGGCGAGGGAACGAGGGCAGTCGCTGTTGGCAGCGCGGCGGCTGTCTGCGTGGCGGCATTGTCGAGGGCAGACGGGGTGGCTGTGCCATCGGCAGTGGGTGTCAGTAACATGCAGGCTGCTGTGAATAGCATGAATACAATAGCAGGAAACGTTTTTCTGATCATCTATAACTCCTTGCAACTGGCGTTGCCTGGGAATGGATTTTTCGATGGATGTGGGGAAGGGTCTTCCTGACTATTATACGTTTCCAAATCAACTCTTCGCAAGCCTGTCCTTGGTTTGTGTCAGGGCTTACATAAAGCGCAAGGTAGGTCACCTGATAAGCTCAAGCCGTCGTCCGCGGCGGCGTATATCAAGTAAATCCTGCGCCGCTTTTATTTGTATCGTTCCCCTTAGATTCTCAAATGATCCAGGATGGTCTTCACACTTTGTTTGTAATCCAGTGTCTCATGGGATACATCCAGCTGCAGGATCTGCCCGGGTGGGAGCGAAACGAGCCATTGATCCAGATAGGCATTGAACAGCGACGTATCCTCTGCGCTGGCGATGTTGATGCGGTCACGCGCCGACAGGCGGGCTGCCACCGTACTCTCATCCTCGCACAGGCGGACGATCAGCTCCGGGAACGGCTGCGTCTCGCGGATGAACGCGTACAGGCGTCGGCAGAGATCGAATTCCGGGTCTGAGAGCAGGCCGCGCCTGTGGAAGAGGCGGGTAAACCCGTGGAAGTCGAGATCGAGTCCGCCATCCATCACTCCAACTTGTGAAGAGACAGTTGAACCGCGCAAGGTCATTTCCTGGTCGGCGCGCAAAAGGAAATAATCCACCTGGTTGGCGAGCGCATAGCGCGCATCCAACTTGAATAAATTCTGGAACGGGCGTTCCGCGTGTTGTTCGTATGCAGTGCTGAATTTACCCGTCTGACTTAGGGCTTCTACAAACGCGGTCTTCCCCACCCCGCTCGCGCCGACGATCGAAACCAGCCTGTTCATGCTGGGAATTATAAGTCAGCCCGTTTTGTTTGAAGAGCCACACGTTGGTCGAGTAGGGGCGCTACGGGCGCCACGTATCGAGACCATACGTAACCTGCAAAGAAAAGATTTTATGATAAGTCGTGGTCTCGATACAGTCGGTCGATCTCCGACTTACTCGACCCACGGGCGCCACTCCCCTACCCTTCGGGCATGATATCAGCGCGAGATTTTGTTATCAACCGCAGAATGCGGGTGCTTCATAAAATTGCACAGATGTGATGTACCAGTTCGAGTCCAGTTCCTGGATGGTGATGGTCTGGGGGATCAAGCCCGGGCCTTCGCTCTCGACCGGCTGACCATCGGATGCGCTGTAGGTGGTGTTCGTCCAGACTTCGCAGGTATCGACTTCCAGGGTTTTGTCGTTCAGCACACGGATGTCGTTGATAAAGCTCTGGTAATAGTCGATCTCCGAGATCATGATGAGTCCCTGCTGGTTAAGCGAGGCGATATTGTTTTCGAGCGCAGCCAGGACATCACCCGCCATGACTGCGGATGCGGCATCTGCTGAGCCATTACGATAGGCTTCGATCTCAAGCTCGATGGCTGTCGTAAGAAAGTCACTCACTTCCTCTTCGAGGGCAGACGAGACGTCCGGTTGTTCCGGGAAGAATGGGTCACTGCCCTGGGATACTTCCTGCCCATCGCTGACGCCGTCCCTGTCCATGTCCGGGTCGAGCGGGTTCATGCGGTTCTGGACCTCGACGCCGTCGGTCAACCCGTCACCGTCGCTATCCGGGTTGTTCGGATCCGTCCCAGTGATCAGGGTTTCGTCCTGGTCTGCGATGCCGTCCTGATCGGTATCCTCACCCTCACTCTCTGGCGGGACGCCGTTTTCGGGGATATCGGGCGCGGGAAGCGGATCGCTCCTCAGACCATAAAGTGCCTGGATCCCGGCAACATCATCGTTGCCCAGAAATCGGCGTGGACCATCGTAACTGGGAAACATCAATGCATTTGGGTCATCGCTGTGCGCCAGCCCGAGCGTGTGCCCGATCTCGTGCGCGGCGACAGTGAGCAGGTCCACATTGCGCGAGTCGCTGTTCACCCAGCGTTCGTCGTCATCGAAATGCAGGAATACCTGCCTGTCATCGTATGGATTCGGGAACGATGCATGCGCCAGCACATCCCCGGGCCCATCGAAGGGATCGCCATCTCCATGATCGCGCGCAGCCCAGCCGACGACAATGTTGGCATCGATTTCAGAATTTGTTTCTGTAAAATTGAGCGGCGTTTGAGATGCCCATAGACCAAAAGCCTGTCGGATAATGTCTCTTTCCGTATCGCCTTCCAGTTTCTCTGTTCCGTTAACCACATGGAAGGTAAGTTCCAATGTGCCCCATTTCGAGATCGCCTCGTACTCAGCCACGATTGCATTCTGATCTGCCTGCGTCGGAAGATCATCGTAGCGATAACCCGTTCCAATTGGGATGGATGGGAGCGACGGCGCCAATGAACACGCCAGCATGAGTATCATAAGCGGGATGATCAGTCGGTATATGGGTTTTGTTACCATTCGATTCATTTG
>DATFET010000171.1:0-17651 GCA_035250835.1 Anaerolineales bacterium | reverse complement strand
TAGACGAGGAGACTAACCCCCATGGGCCTCTACTTTGAAGAATTCAGCGTCGGACAGAAAGTGGTCACAGAAAAGCGGACCATCACCGAAAATGACATCATGAGCTTCGCCGCCTTATCCGGCGATAACAACCGCATCCATACCGATCCTGAGTTCAGCAAGACGACCATGTTCGGCCGGCAGGTCGCTCATGGTCTCCTGGGGCTGTCTATTGCCTCTGGTCTCGCCTGGCAGACCGGCATCCTCGACGGCACGGTGCTTGCCTTCCGTGAGGTCAATGAATGGAAGTTCGTCAAGCCTGTCTTTATCGGCGATGTGATCTATGTGGAGCTGGAAGTCAGGGAAACCAAGGCCCTGCCGCGCATCGGCGGAGGTTCTGTGACGATCAGCCTGGAAGTAAAAAATCAAAATGATGAGGTATGTCACCGCGGTTCGTGGACTGTGTTGATGATGATCAAGCCGAAGTAAGAGCCTTGTGAAGGTTCGCCGCCTGGAATTACGCCGAATGATTCCCAGGACTTTCGCAGGGACTGAATAGATGGAAGAAGTATGACAAACGAAGAAGAAGAGAGAAAAAACCGAATAAAGCGATTAATTGATTCAGAAGCAGAGACTCGGCCCGAGTCTCCTGTTGATCCAACAGCGGGTGAGTCAGCAGACCCGGCCGGGACGACCAAAGCACAAACCCCAAAACGCACGCCGACCGCTTCGCAGCCAGCGCACATCCCGCTCGACCAGGATAATATGCCTTTGCCGCGCCGGGTCAACGAAGTCGATATGGACGGCACTCGCGTCACACCTGTTGCCTACGAGCCGACCAGCCGACCGAGGAACGGCGCACCGCTCAATCGCCAGCCAACCTATCCGCCTCTGAACCCACCTCTGGCGCCGCCCTCCCAGCCGCCTCCATCGACGCGTCCTGCGTCCTCTGCCTGGCGACCAGAATATAACAGCTGCCTGGTACGGACAATGATCGTGGCGTTGTTCAGCGTGGTCATCCTGATGTTGATGGGTGGGTCAGTCCTGCTGTTCTCCTATTACTCCATTGCACGTACGCTGCCAAGCGTGGAGGATCTGCAGAACCGCGCATCCCAATTCGAGACCACCCGCATCCTGGACCGCAACGGGAACCTGTTATACGAGATCCTCGATCCCAGCGCGGGGCGGCGCACCTATGTGCCACTGAACCAGATTTCCCCGGCTCTGATCGCCGCGACCATCGCCACCGAGGACAAGGATTTTTATGAGCATCCGGGCTTCGACCCGCTCGCGATCATCCGCGCCCTGTGGGAGAACTATCGCACCGGTGGTCAGGGCGGCGGCGCATCCACGATCACCCAGCAGTTGGCACGTGCCCTCCTGCTCACCCCTGAGGAGCGCGCCCAGCGCACCTATTCGCGCAAAGCACGCGAGATCATCCTGGCTGCAGAAATCACGCGCCGCTATTCAAAGGATGAGATCCTCGAGTTGTATCTGAACGAGATCTATTACGGCAATCTCGCCTACGGGATCGAAGCTGCCTCTGAGACCTATTTCGGCAAGGCGGCCAATCAGTTGACCCTGAGCGAGGCGTCCTTCCTGGCGGGCCTTCCGCAGTCGCCGTCTGTTTATGATATTTATACCAACCGCGATGTGACCCTGGGACGTCAGCAGCAGGTGCTGGTGCTGATGTTTGGCTTGAGCCAGGTGGATGGCTGCATCAAAGTCAGTAACAGTGAAGTCCCCATCTGCGTGGATGAGGTGGCTGCAGCGAACGCGGCCAATGAGATGAAGACACGGGTCTTCAACTCACCCAACATCAACACTCGTTATCCTCACTGGGTCAACTTTGTGCGTGAGCAGCTCGAGGAGCAATACGACGCCCAGACCATCTACCGCTCCGGTTTCAACGTCTACACCACGCTCGACCCTGTGCTTCAGGACGAAGCTCAGCGGCTGGTCACTGAACAGGTGGCGACGCTCGTCGACAAGAACGCTCATAACGGCGCGCTCGTTTCCATCCGTCCTTCCACAGGTGAGATCCTGGCCATGGTCGGCTCGCCTGATTTCAACAATGAAGCCATCTCCGGGCAGATCAACATGGCAGACAGCTCCACCCGCCAGCCCGGCTCGTCCATCAAGCCGATCAACTATGTTGCCGCCTTCGAGAAGGGCTGGACGCCAGCCACACTGATCTGGGATGTGCCCAGCGAGTTCCCGCCCTCCGGCAACCCGGAAGACCCGCGCGCACCCTATGTTCCGGTTAACTATGATGGCCGCTCCCATGGGCCCGTCACCTTGCGGACGGCTCTCGCCAATTCGTTCAACATCCCGGCGGTGAAAACGCTCGATTTCGTCGGCATCTATGACGACCCGAACACGCCCCAAAAGGATGGCATGGTTGGCATGGCTGAAAGGCTGGGAATTACCAGTTTCACGCGGCCGGACTACGGCTTATCCCTGACGCTGGGTGGAGGCGACGTCAGTTTGCTGGACATGACCTCCGCCTATTCGGTGCTGGCGAATTACGGCAAAAAAGTCCCACCCGTTGCCATCTTGACGATCGTGGATTTCCAGGGCAATGTCGTCTATGAATATCAGCCGCCGCAAGCCGAGCAGGTGATCCGAGCGGAACACGCCTTCCTCATGTCGTCCATTCTTTCTGATAATGAGGCGCGTGCCTGGATGTTCGGGCGCAATTCACTCCTCAACCTCCCCTTCCAGGTCGCGGCAAAGACAGGGACGACCAATGATTTCCGTGACAACTGGACTCTCGGCTACACTCCCGACCTCGTGACCGGGGTGTGGGTCGGCAATGCCGACTACACGCCCATGGTCAATACCACGGGTCTGACCGGCGCAGCGCCGATCTGGTCGTCGTTCATGCAGTATGCTGTGCCTTACGTCAGCAACAATATACCAACACCCTTTACCATCCCGCCCGGCATCGTCGAATATGTGATCTGCGCCGCGTCCGGGACCGAGCCGTCCCAGGGCTGCCGCGGCGGCCAGCGCAATGAATACTTCGCCAGTGACCAGCCTCCGCTGCCCAGGAGCCAGGACCTGATCCGTCGACTCGCCATCGACACCTGGACAGGCTTGATCGCCGGCGATGCCTGTAAGGATTTCGCCGACGAGGAGATGGTCTTGAACGTGCAGGATAAATGGGCGCGTCAATGGCTGCGCTCCGGCGAGGGACGCGAATGGCTCGAAGCGAACGACCTGCCGCGCAATCCGTTTTATGCGCCCGAACGTGAATGCAGCTCCACAGACCCGCGCCCGGTCCTCGAGTTCCAGAACCCGACCCATGGTAGCACCGTCACCGAAACGAGCCTTCCCATTTCGGGCGTGATCGATGTGAAAAATGGCGGCTTCAGCGGCTGGCGGCTGGAATATGGTCTCGGCGACGACCCCTCCGAATGGACTGTGCTCACGCAGGGAAATAATTCCTTCCCTCAGCCCGGCCTCATCCACACCTGGGATTTGACGAATGTTGCGGGAAATCTGATCACGCTGCGACTGTATCTGATGAACGGAGAGGATTTCTACGCCGAGAAACGCGTCATGTTCGGGCTTAACCTGCCCACTCCCACCCCAACCCCGACCCTGTCTCCGACAGCAATTCCGCCCACCGCGTTCCCGACCGATACTTCCGTACCGGTCGTTGACACACCCACTGAAACATCTACACCGCCTCCTCCATCCTCAACACCGACCGAAACGCCGACGACAACGCCGGAATCGTAATCGAATTTACAGGCAGGTCACGTGTTAAACGTGACCTGTTTTTATAACTGATGCTTTTCCCTCATCCCCAACCTTTCCCCCGCAAGGGTTAGGGTGAGGGAGCCTAAGGGAGTTTATAATTCGAACAACCTCATGAATGGACAAACCCGCTCGAATATCAAACCCGGCATGACCGTGCTCATCGTTCTGAAACAGGATCAACGCACAGGCAAACTCACCCGCGGCATCGTCAGGGAGATCCTCACCAAATCATCGATGCATCCACATGGCATCAAGGTCCGTCTTGAGAGCGGGGCGGTGGGACGCGTGCAGGAAATCGTGGACGACAAGGAGCTTACATGATCCGACAACTGGCACATCTCAACTTTGTTACCAATGACCTCTCACGGATCATTGATTTTTATGTCGGCAAGCTGGGTATGAGCGTCAAGTTCACGTTGAACAACACCCAGGGACAACCTTTTGGCTATTACTTCGGGTGCGGCAACACCACGTTCCTGGAATTTTTCGACCAGGCTATGGCGATTGAAGTATGGGGTGGCAAAGTGGAGCAATTGACCGGCGGGACGCGTTACAAACACTTTTGCCTGGAAGTCACGGGGCTGGATGAGTATTGCAAAACCCTGAAAAGCAAAGGCGTGCAAGTCACCGGGATTTCCCTGGGCATGGACAACTCGCGGCAGGCCTGGGTCACGGACCCGGATGGCAATGCCATCGAGCTGATGGAGTATGGTCCTGCCAGCCTGCAGCTGGGCGGATAAACATTGTATGCACAGGCACAATGCTCGCGCTAACATCCTCATCTGATGCAGACTTTCCCTTCCTTCCTCTTTCCACTGCTTGGCTACCTTTCAGGCTCCCTGCCTTTTTCCATCTGGGTGACCCGCTTTGCCAAAAACGTGGACGTGCGCGATGCGGGGTCGGGTCATGCCACCACAACCAACACGATCCGGCAGGCGGGGTTTGGCTGGGGCGCGCTGGTATTCATCCTGGATGTAGCGAAAGGTTTTTTCCCCACCTTCCTGGCGCTCACGTTTACAGACGATCCCCGGGTCATTGCGTTGACAGCCGCGTTTGCAGTCGCAGGTCACTGCTGGCCCATCTTCGCCCAATTCCGCGGGGGGATGGGGCTGGCCACCTTCGCAGGAGCGCTTCTTGCGGTAAGCTGGCTCGCCTTCCTCGTGGAGATGGCTTTGCTGCTGGCTCTGACCCTGATCCTTCGTCACGGTGCCCGCGCCGCCGTCTTCACAGGAATCTTCATCGCACCCCTACTCTGGCTGCTCAACCTGCGCGGGGTTGAATTCTGGGTGGCGCTGAGCGGCGGACTCGTTATCGCCTTTCGCTTCCTCATCGATTGGAACCGCAAATATCGCGAGCTCTGGCTCGACCGGGAGAAACAATGAAAATAGGGATCGTCACCGACTCAACCTGCGACCTGCCCCGCTACATCATCGAAGGACATGAGCTGGAAGTTGTCCCCTGTGTCCTCGTCCTGGATGGAAAGGAATATGTGGACGGGATTGACATCACCCGCGAGGACTTTTACAGGCGGCTCCCCTCGCTTCCGTCCTCGACTCCGATCACGACGGCCGCGCCTTCGATCGGCGATTTCTCCTCCCGCTACGACTCGCTCCTGGCGCGCGGCTGCGATCACATCCTCTCCATTCACGCCGCCGGCGCGCTGACGGCCACCCTCAACATCGCCCGCCAGGCTTCACAGGACTTCAATGGGAAAATTACCGCCATCGACAGCACCTCCCTCTCGCTGGGACTGGGCTTCCAGGTGCTGGCTGCCGCCGAAGCAGCCGAGCTGGGACTACAAGCCGCGCTCGAGGCGGTCCAATCCGTCCGCAAACGACTGCGCGTCTATGCGGCGCTCAACACGATGGAAAACCTCAAGCGCAGTGGACGGGTCCCGGCCGTGATCACCGTGCTGGGAAGCCTGTTGAACATCAAGCCGATGATCGAACTGGTGGACAGCGAGGTCAAACCCATTGGCGCAGCGCGGACCACGGGTCAGGCCAATGAAAGAATGTTGAGCCTCGTGCTGCAGGATGGCGAACTGGAAAGACTGGCAATCCTGCACACCGGTGCAGAGCCACGCGCCAAAGAATTCCTGAACGCGCTCATGCAAAAGGCTAGTCAGTCTGTCCCGCGCGATATCCTGATGGTCAATGTGACTACGGTTATCGGCACCCACGTCGGCCCGAACGGGCTGGGATTTGCGGCGGTGAGGAAGTAAACTACCAAAATGATAATTCGGGTATCTGCATAAACATAGAGCCTCCCGATTCGGGAGGCTCCTTCTTTCTATGGATGAATTTCAGGATATTTCGAAACTTCCCAGACGGCAAAACCGGATGAACTTCGTTAGATCAACTTTTACATCTCCCGCAAAATACTCAAGTGGGGTCACTCCCAGCACATCCAGTAAGCCGTCCTGTAACCCATCTTCGATGATTTCCATTTCCTCCAGCGTCAACCATTCGGGAAGTTCCTCCTCCGCCCACGATCTGGGGTCCCAGTTCACCCTGGGATTCGTGTCTGGAATGTCGCCGAGTGATCTTTCCAAAGCGGCAGCCAGCGAGCGTGCATCCTCTGCTTTTACGATCTGTCCATCGTTGGTCAGATACGTGCCCAGCCATTCATTCCAATACATGGATGGCAGGCAGGTTCCCATCGGCTCCCAGCCGTACAACCTGCCCAGCTCCAGGGCTTTGACAAAAAATTGCCTGCTGTAGGTCCTGCAAATTGCAGTGGATGGGTGATAGAGATCGTAGGACATAAACTCGACTGATTATAACCACCCTGTCTTTTTTAAGTGGTTACGGCCCGAGTATTTTCCGTTTCGACGGCGAGTCTCATCCCGCCCATGCTACGCGACGACTACTCCACTCAGGAAGAACTCCCGTAGAGAACTTCGGCAGGACGCCAGCCATTGAACTGCTGTTGAAATATAGTCTCTAAACATTTCCCTGATGGAGTAAAATTAAAGCCCTAGTGATGAGTTGTGTAATTAGTGGAGTAAATTGCCATGACACTCGATGAGAAAATTCACCAGTACGTACAAAAATTGCCGCGTTCTTTCCAGGAAGAATTGCTCGACTTTGTCGAGTACCTGTTAATGAAAGCTGAACAACAAGAGCAGAAGGACTGGGGCTCGCTTTCACTTTCCTCGGCTATGCGAGATATGGAAGAGGAGCCAGTTTTATACAGCCTCTCAGATTTGCGAGTAACTTTCGGATGAAAGAAGCAGGGCAGGTCGTTATATTTCGCTTTCCACAGACCGACCTTGACGAGGGGAAATTGCCTGGAAACTTTGATGACTGGCTCATTTGCATGGTAACGTCACAAACTCGCCAGTATATTGATGGATTCGACGAGATCATACAAGAAAACGATGATGATTTTGGGGAAAGTGGGTTGAAGGTTACAAGTGTGATTCGTGTTGGGCGTTTAGCAGGTGTGTCGGGGGAAATTCTCCTTGGCGCAATCGGTCAAGTTTCCAATGAAGATTAATTCGATTAAAGAAGCGTTTATCAGATTGGCTTTCTGAAAAATAAAACGGTGTCTAACGATCGCACGAGCGCCGCGTTTTCTGAGCATGTTTCTGGCTTTGAGATTTCCCCGTTTCGACAGCGCGTCTCGTTCCATCTGCGGCTACCCCACTCGGGGAGAATCCCCTTTGGGCGCTTCGGCGGGACGCTTACTGTTGGGCTATTTTCTACAGAATAAGTTCAAAAGAATTCGTTATCGAATAATGAAAACTCCCGACCGCAACTTATTAAGCTTCACCATCGTATCAGTCCTAATCCTAGTTATAGGTTACGTTATCGGCTCAAAATTCATGAATTTACGTGATGACGGTGCCTTTGCCCGCTGGGAAGATTTTTCGGCTCCATTAAAAGCTGAAAAGATAGTTGAGGCAACGTCCTACATGCTTTGGATAGAGACATCTGATGGTTCCATTTATGCAGGTAATCCTTATTGTCAACAGAACAGTGATTGTATGCAACAATGGCAAGCAGTGGATTCTATTCCTGTCGACTTGAACAAAGCAGGGCAACTACCACTTAAGAGAAATTCCGACTGTGACTTTAACGAATATCCATCCATTCGAACAGTTCCAGGCAAGCCGATTGAGTGTGTTCATGCTCAGTTTGCAGGACCGGAATCTGGAAGCACTATCTATTATGCTCTTTTGGAGGATGGGACAATAACAACCTGGAAATACAGCGGATCGATGATAGAGGATTTTTGGACTGTCATCTTCATTTCCAGTATTATGATTGTGATCTGGGTCGTTGCGCTTCTCGTATTTGACTTAAGATCGCGTAAGAAAGCGGGGCTGGTTAAAAAAAGCAATACAGGCTAACAATGCCCCGCTACGCGTTTTGGGGCTTGTTTCTGGCTTTGAGTTTTCCCCGTTTTGACGCTACTCCACTCGGGAAGAATGCCCCCTTTGGGAACTTCGCAGACGCCAGCCGCTGGGCGCTAACTTTTCAAGGCAAGTATGAAAACGACAAGGTTCTTCGGAGTTCCGTTGTGAAACGCGGACGAGGATGGATTAAGTTGTAAAAGACATTATCGGAGGATTATTGATGTTAGCCAAGCGGATGAAATTAATTGTCTTTGTATGCCTGTCGTTGTGTTTTACTGCCGTGATCTGTGTTCTGAGTATTCCACGTATCACCTCATTGCTAAAAATGATGCAAGTAGGCAGCCAAGGGCAAGCAGCTATAAAAAGTCTGATGGTGATAATTGATAAGAGACAACGAGAAGAGCTTTTCGACAAGTTGCGAGGCTTTGCAGAGAAACACGGATTCGAGCATGAATTGACTGATTTCAATACTAATGGTGAAAATTTCCAATTTTGGATGGCGCGAGATGATCTCAGAATCATTGCCAGTAATGTTCCGCCCGATGCAACAAGAGTTCCTATTAGCTTTTATGCTAAATATCCTGGCTACCCTGTGGATGAGAAAATTGTTGACGACTTGTTCGACGAATTAAAAAATCTTATTGGTGAAATTCCGCATGTGACAATTACCGAAGACAAGTAAGCACAAAATTATGATGGGCAATGCGACCACGGTCGTTGTCACACACGTCGGCCCGAACGGGCCGGAGTTTGCGGCGGTGAGGAAATAAGTAGTTGCAGACACGGTTAAAAAACGGTAAGATAGGGCAGGAGTGAGAAATGTCTTCCGATATCAAAAGGATACTGAAGAAATTAAAAAAGGAACTGTTGCTGATTTACGGCGACCAGATTCATAGCATTTTGCTCTATGGCTCGCGCGCGCGGTGATGAAAGACCCGATTCTGACATCGATATTCTGGTTGTTTTGAAGGACGAGTTCAATTACAGTGAAATGCTTCGTCTCAGTTCAGATTTGGCAGCATCTTTATCATTGGAAAATGATGTTGTTATTTCTCGAGCATTTGTCTCCAGGGAACAATTCGAACACAGACAGACACCTTTTCTCATGAATGTTCGTCGTGAAGCGGTAGTGATATAAAAAACAGACTTTGACAGGCTGTTTTTTTGCTATTAAAAGATGTTTTGGTAGGTTAGCAATAGCCTATCAGATACTTTTTCTCCATCCAGTTTTTTACCGTTCATTTGGAACCGTTTTAACATCGAATGTCCAATGTCAATCATAATCTCATATTCAAAGAGTCCGTTTGGAATCGGTAAATCACAAATCGTATTTCCGGAGCGTTTTGTACCATCGATACTTAATGCTACGAAGACACCTTTCGCTTTGCATCTTGCTATCACCTCTAAAAGGCGCTCCAAACTAAATGACTGTGCACCATACAAAATCGCTTGACTGTACGAGTAAGGTGGGTCACAATATATTAGATCGCCAGCCTTTGCTAAATTCATGGCCTCTTCGAAATCAAGCTGTAAAAAATTTGTTCTTAAAATTCGTTTATGCCATTCATCAACACGACGAGCGAAACTTTGTGGCGAAATTGGATTATGAATACCGCAGGGCGTGGACATATAGCCGTCTGCTTTTCGGAATCGAACAACGCCTCCGTAGCATGAGCGTGTTAGGAACAATAAATCAGCACCATTTGGTTTCTTGTTGTACGAGGCTTTAATCTCTTCATAAACATCTACTTTTTTGTCTTCCGACATGCGTTTCCAGCGTTCTTGATACCATTCCTTGAGTGTTTCGGGAGAGTTCTTTAGCGTTTGCCATATTTGTATTAATGGTGAAAAAGTGTCAGACGCCAGTGCAGCATTAGGAACCAGAGTACCAAGAATACCGCCACTTCCAAGAAACGGTTCGTAATATGTGCCGTAGTTAATAGGAAAGTAGGAAATAATCTGGTGCGCCATTCGCTGCTTGCTACCAATCCATTTTAGGAGAGAGGTATTAAATGGTTCAACATGGCGTGCTTTGTGAAGTTCAGCCTCAAATAAATAAAGTTGCGAAGTATCTTGTATCGTCTTCATAACAATCATTATACCAAGCAATAATATCCTATTTTGGGATATTTGTCAACAGGATAACAATGAAATTATCTGTCAAAGAAATCCAGCAAGGCAAGTTACAAGCACTGTTGAAACAAATTCGACAAGAAAAGGGAATTCGCCAAGTCGAATTAGCAGAGAAATTGGGTGTACCACAATCATATGTCAGTAAATATGAATCTGGGGATCGCCGCCTTGATGTTCTAGAGTTACGTCAAGTTTGTGACGCTATTGGCGTTTCTTTGCAAGAATTTGTTCAAGAACTGGAGAACAGCATCAATGAAGCCAAATGAATTATTTTTGAAACTGCCAAAAACGTTTTGGGCTAGTGTACGACTCATCAGTCAGGACGTTGGTTATACGGAAAAGGGAACGAATCGAATCAAGGTTCCATCTCGTGAACAAATTAAGACAAAGCTGGAAATACGTGAAATTGATTTTGACAAGATCCAAAGTCAAATATTTGACTTCAAGGATTTTGGAACATGACTGGCAGATTACTTTGCCTATAGAGCCGACATTTTATATTCATTTGTAGAACCACATTTAATGGATGGCAAGAGAGCCCGGCAAACATTTGAAAAAATCCGTAAGAAACTAAAACCATCACGGCAAGTTCCAATGAATAAGCAGTCTGGTGAAAAGAAGGCCCCCGCCTATTTAACGGGCCTTGTCAATATGGTTATTGAAGCCAACTCTCAAGGTTTATCCTGCGACTATGATCCCCGACAATTGACCTTAATTACAAAGGATGGTTTGCCCGTTCGAACATTAGCCCGGCGCGTAGATGGCGCTTTCCCAAGCAGTATAAATCCTGTAGCAGTATGGGAAATAAAAGAATATTACTACACGACAACTTTTGGAAGTCGTGTTGCGGATGGTATTTACGAATCACTTCTCGATGGATTAGAGCTCGAAGAATTGAGAGAAAATGAACAAATAGATATCAAGCATTATTTGATGATAGATGCTCACGATACATGGTGGAAAAAGGGGAAATCTTATTTGTGCAGAGTCATTGATATGTTGCACATGGGTTACATTGATGAAGCATTATTTGGGTATGAAGTGATTGAAAGGTTGCCTTCCTTAGTGGCCGAATGGGTAGAAGTTGCCAATAGGCGATAAGGAGTTTTTGACCCTATCTATCGCATGATAAAATTACCCCCATGCAGCCTTCATTAGAAAAATTACGCAAATTTTTCCGTCTCGAACATGAGAACGGATACAGCAACAGTGCCATTATCGGTGGCTTGGCGAAGATGCTTGATTATTGGGAAGGCGACGCCCGCGCCGACGGCATCCAGGAGGAGGTCATCCAGGCAGTCGTGCAGAGGCTCCGCTCCTATGACGGGCTCAGCCCGCAGTCCCGCGCCGACGCGTTGAAAGGCTTGTGGAGGCGCATCGGAGAGACGTATCCCGAAGCCGCCCAAAGACCGCAGCCGCGCAACGGCAAACACGCCGATGTCCAGCAAAAGCCTCCACCTGCCCAGCCTCCGGAGCCACAACGCCAACCCGAACCTCCAAAACGGGAGCAGCCTCAGCGTACCGCGCCGCCGCGCGCCCAAAATGTGCCCGGCGCCCGGACATCCGCCACACCTGCCGCGCTGGATGCCAAACTGACCGTGCTCCAGGGCGTGGGGCCGGGTAATGCCGCCTCGCTTGCCCGGCTGGGATTGCATACCCTCGGCGACATGCTCTACAACTATCCGCGCCGCTACGACGATTACTCACAGCTCAAACCAATCAAGAATCTTTTCTACGGCGAGCAGGTCACGGTGATCGGCACGGTGCAAACCGTCCACACGCGGCCGATCCGCGGCGGCAAGGCCTCGATCGTCGAGACGATCATCAGCGATGGGACTGGCGGCCTGCGCCTGTCCTTCTTCAACCAGCCGTGGATGGCGAACCGCAACAAACCCGGTGAGGCAGTCTCGGTTTCAGGCAGGATCGACCAGTATCTCGGACGCCTGGTGATGAACAACCCGGACATCGAATCGGTGGATATTGAAAACCTGAACACCAATCGCATCGTGCCGGTCTACTCGCTGACCGAGCGCATCACCCAGAAATGGCTGCGCAGGCTGATGAAGCAGGTCGTGGAGTACTGGGCGCCGAATGTGGTCGATGCCCTGCCCGAGAGCGTCCGCTCCTCTTCGCAGGTGATGCCGTTGGGCGAGGCGCTGCTGCAGGTGCACTTCCCCGACTCACAGGAAAAGCTCAAGGCAGCCCGCGAGCGCCTGGGCTTCGACGAGATCTTCTTCCTGCAAATGGGTGTGCTGCGCCAGAAGCGCGACTGGAAATCTGTGGATGCAAAGCGCTTCCCGGTCGCGGACGAGTGGCTGGGCGCGCGCATCTCGAGCCTGCCCTTCACCCTGACCTCCGTCCAGCAAAGCGCCATCAACGACATCCGCGCCGATTTCGACTCGGGTAGACCCATGAATCGCCTCCTGCAGGGTGACGTGGGCTCCGGTAAAACTGTCGTTGCAGCCTTAGCCGCTGCGATGGTCGTCAACAACAGTTCGCAGGCCGCGATCATGTCCCCCACCTCCATTCTGGCGGAACAGCACTATCGCAGCTTTAGGCGCCTGCTGGCCGGCGAAAACGGACTCCTGCAGGAGGGTCAGGTCCGTTTATTGGTTGGTGACACGCCCGAGGCTGAGAAGGAGGCGATTCGCGCCGGCCTGGCAGACGGCTCGATCAAGATCGTCATCGGCACACATGCACTGATCGAGTCCCCGGTCGCATTCCAGGATCTGCAGCTCGTGGTGATCGACGAGCAGCACCGCTTCGGCGTGGAACAGCGCGCCGCGCTGCGGACCAAGGGGACGAATCCGCATTTGATGGCGATGACCGCCACACCCATTCCCCGCTCGCTAGCGCTGACCCTGTATGGCGACCTCGACCTTTCGATCATGGACGAGATGCCGGCCGGACGCATTCCGGTCGATACCCATGTACTGCGCCCACAGGAACGCGAGCGAGCGTTCACGCTGCTGCGCGGCCAGATCAAGGACGGCAAGCAGGCATTCATCATCTATCCGTTGATCGAGGAGAGTGAAAAGATCGAAGCCCGCGCCGCCGTAGACGATTACGAGGCGCTTTCGAAGGAGGTCTTCCCGGACCTCAAGCTCGGGCTTTTGCATGGACGCATGCGTCCCGACGAAAAGGATCAAACCATGCTCAGGTTCCGCGACCGGGATTATCACATCCTGGTTTCGACAACGGTCGTCGAGGTGGGCGTGGATGTCCCCAATGCCACCGTGATGATCGTCGAAGGCGCGGACCGCTTCGGTCTGGCACAGCTGCATCAACTGCGCGGCCGGGTCGGGCGCGGCGCGGACCAATCCTATTGTCTGCTGATCCCTACTCACGAGGACAAGACCGAGAATGAGCGCCTGCAGGCCATGGCCGAATCGAATGACGGGTTCCTGCTGGCGGAAAAGGATCTGCAGCTGCGCGGGCCCGGCGAGTTTCTGGGCACACGTCAATCCGGGTATGCCAGTGGACTTCGCATGGCAAGCATCACCGATGTAAAGCTGATCGAGAAGGCGCGCACGGAGGCCCAGAAATTATTCCAGCAGGATGCCGATCTTTCTCAACCGGAACATGCCCTTCTGGCTGAAGCATTCGAAAGGTTCTGGGGCGAGGGTAAAGGGGATGTGAGTTGAGTAGTGAGGTAGTTGAGTGGTTAGATAGCTTAATAGTTGGGTAGTTTAATGGTTGGATTGGTTTACGGGTGACGATCGTTCCTTGTGAGATGCATCAGGGTTTTCAGACAAAATCAAAATCTATAAGACGATGAGACAGAACAAAATGGTCAAAGCATTATTCCCAGGGACATTCGATCCCATTCACTATGGCCACATGGATATAGCCGAGCGCGCCACGCGTCTATTCGACGAGGTGGTCATGGCTGTTTACGACAAACCTTTGAAATCACTGATGTTCTCGCCCGAGGAGCGCATGCAACTGGTCACCGAAGCGTTCAGGGAGAATCCCAGGATCAAAGTAACCGGCTACAGCGGTCTGACGGTCGAGTTTGCGCGCCAGATCGAAGCGCAGGTGATCGTGCGCGGCCTGCGTGTCTTTTCAGATTTTGAATTCGAGTTCCGCATGGGACTGGCCAACCAGCGCCTGGCGAGCGATATTGAGACTGTTGCGTTCATCACTGCCGAGGAACACACCTTCCTTTCTTCGAGCACCGTCAAGGAGATCGCGTCCCTGCATGGAGATGTGTCGAGCATGGTCCCACCCTACGTGGAAAAGGCGCTTAAGAACAAGGTCAATGACCTGGGCGATGGACATTCCCCTCCTAATGCGTTGCGTGATTAATTTGTGCTAGAATTATTGAGAATTATGAAAAAACAATATGATTTTTCAAAAGGTGAGCAGGGCAAATTTTATCGTCCGGATATCATTTTGAAACTTCCCATTTACCTTGATGATGACCTTGTTGCATTCTTCGAAGAATATGCAAAAGAGAAAAAAGCAGATTTGCAGACTGCAGCGAACGACATCCTTCGGCACAACAAAGATATGCCTGAGGCTCTTCGATAGCCACCCCAGGGAGAACGCTATGGATATCCTACAGTTGATCGACCGTCTTGAAGAACTCTTCAACGAGAGCAAGAACGTTCCATTTACCAAGAACGTGATGGTGGATGAAGACCGCATGCTCGATATCATCGACCAGATGCGCATTGCCATCCCGGAGGAAGTGAAAAAGGCGCAGCAGCTGCTCGGTCAGCGCGACCGGGTGCTGGCACAGGCTCAGGAGGAGGCAAACCGCACCCTCGAGATTGCCCGCCAGAAGTCTGACCAGATGGTAGCCAAGGACATGGTCGCAGTGGAAGGACAGCGCCGCTCCGATATGCTCCTTGACCAGGCGCGTATCGAGGCAGAAAACATCCGCGCCGATGCGGATGACTATGTAATGAACAGCCTCAATCAGCTCCAGGCAGAACTCGAGCGGATTGCCAACCAGGTGCGCAACGGCATCCGCACGGTGGAGGAGGAACAGGCGCGCCGCGCGCCAACCTCCATGGCTGAGCCAACCGATACTTAAACGTATCAAACGTCATCCCCGCCGTATTTGGCGGGGATTTTTTGTATACTGCTTGTCGCATAAATAAGTTTACTTTTTATACATGCCTGTAGGTTGAAATTCATATTTCAAGTCAAGTAAATAATGCGGCACTCAGTAAATATTTCACCTTTCCAATCTGCGCCTCTCCCCGTACAATCGTGCCGATGACAACAACAGACCCTGCATTCGACCCGGCTGGACAGTCCTACAGGCAGACCCGCATCGCGCACTGGGATGCCATAGCCCGCAAGCGCGACTCGTGGCGCGGCATGGGGAAGTGGTATCACAACCGTCTTTTTGAAATTTACAGTTTTCACGTGACTCCCAACCAGAAGGTGCTGGAAGTTGGCTGCGCCGAAGGACACCTGCTGGCTGCCCTCCAGCCCGCCAGCGGCGTGGGTGTTGACTTCTCGGAGGAAATGATCCAGCGCGCAAGACGAAATTATCCCAACCTGGAATTTGTGAATGCCGATGCGCATGACCTCTCTGAGATCAAAGAGAAATTCGATGTGATCATCCTGTCGGATCTGGTCAACGACCTGTGGGATGTCCAGCGCGTCTTTCAGCAGATCAGGCCGCTCTGCCACCCGCGCACGCGCATCCTGGTGAACTTTTACAGCAGACTCTGGCAGGCTCCCCTGAGCGCGGCGCGCCAACTGAACCTGGCTACATCCAACCTCTATCAAAACTGGCTGACGCCGGACGACATCGATGCACTGCTGGTTCTGGCCGGCTTCGAAGCCATAACCACCTCGCGCGAAATCCTGTTCCCTCTGCCTCTGGGCGGCTTTGCAAATCGTTTCCTGGTGCGCCTGTGGCCCTTCAACCATCTCGCATTGTCCAATTTTGTGATCGCCCGTCCAGCCCCTGAGCGGGTGATGGATGAACCTGTTGTTTCTGTCGTGATCGCAGCGCGGAATGAGTCGGGGAATATCAAGGCTCTCTTCGAGCGGACTCCTCAAATGGGACGCCAGACCGAGATCGTGTTTGTCGAAGGACATTCGAAGGACGATACTTACGCCGCGATCGAACGGGAAATGGCTTCGCATCCTTCAACGCCCAGTCAGCTGTTCCACCAAACTGGCATCGGCAAAGCGGACGCGATCCGACTCGGCTTCGAAAAAGCCTGTGGGGATGTGCTGATGATCCTCGATGCGGATATGACCGTCCCGCCTGAAGACCTGCCGCGTTTCTACGATGCCCTGGTCTCTGGGAAGGGCGAATTCATCAATGGCGTTCGGCTGGTCTACCCCATGGAGAAGGAAGCCATGCGCACTTTGAATTTCTTTGGCAACAAGTTCTTCAGCCTGGCATTTTCCTGGCTTCTGGGTCAGCCTGTCAAGGATACGTTATGCGGGACAAAGGTGTTGTGGAAGAAGGATTACGAGCAGATCGCCGCGAACCGATCCTACTTTGGGGATTTCGATCCCTTCGGCGACTTTGACCTGATCTTCGGCGCGGCGAAACTGAACCTGAAAATCATCGATCTCCCCATCCGCTACCGCGAGCGCATCTACGGCACGACGAATATCTCACGCTGGAAGCACGGCCTGCTGCTGCTGCGGATGGTCTCTTTTGCAGCGCGGCGTATCAAGTTTATCTGATCAATTCCGGACACTGTCGCTCCCCTTGCTGCGGCACATACAGGGCAATGTCATCCGCTGGGAAGATGGCTTCCTCACGATAGTTACAGAGGATATTTCTCATGACCTGCCGCACCCAGACGTTGTTTTCTTCTGAAAAACTCCGATTGCGGGAAATGACATTGAATATCAATGGATCCACCACAATCAAGTCGAATCGCTGGTTTTCCAAATCCGCCCTGAACCGGTTGAGATAAGTGGTGTTGTTCCCCATAGCCATTTCCATGAGGTCCTCGCGTTCATATTCAGGGACGAGAGTTACGCCATCCAGCATGCCCATGGAAATAAGATGCCGCTGGGTGATGAAGAGGGTCTCTCCACCTCGGGCATTGACCTCATCAACCTGTTCCTGGATGCTCTGCAAAACTGCGTTTGTCACCTCCGCATCATAGGTTTTGAAACTTACATTGAAGCGAAGCCAGGACCAGGCAGGCATAATGAAGATTGCGAGGACCAATATCCAGGGAATGGGGACAAGGTTTGGGAATTCTCCGTTCTCCAGGCGGTAGCGCGCAAATACGAGGTACGAAAAAACGATCAGCAGCAGGACGAAGTAGGCATCCAGGTTGTGCACATCCGCGCCGCCGCCGATCTTTAAACTTACGAGCAGTCCACCGACGAATAACACAAACAACGCTGCAAAGATCAAGGTCAGGCGCAGCGGATGCCAGCTTTTGGTCCGGTTCGAACGAATTACGATGTACAT
>DATFET010000161.1:0-3455 GCA_035250835.1 Anaerolineales bacterium | reverse complement strand
TCGGCGTGATCGTAATCCTGCTATTCATCCTTTCCATTGCGATTGGAATGTTTTGGAACCGGGAGTGGTGGAAGTACGCAGCCGTCTTTTGGGGGATGTTTACCATCCTGTACACAACTGTATTTACCAATGCGGCAGGCTTTTTCACGGGCGTTATTGGTTCACTCGGGTACTGGCTTGTGCAGCAGGGAGTCGAGCGCGGCAGTCAGCCGGAATATTATTACTTATTGATCCAGATCCCGATGTATGAGTTCCTGCCTGCGATCGGGACACTTGCGGCTGTCATCCTGGGCTTGATAAAACTTTATGGGCGGAAACAGCCTGAGACTGAGGCTGAATCGTCTTCCGATCTGGCATCTCCGCCTCCGGCTACTGAAACCAACGAATCCATTTTTGGACTATTCTTCGGCTTGATGACCTGGTGGGTCTTTACCAGCATTGCAGCATTTACCATCGCGGGCGAGCGCATGCCCTGGCTGACCTATCACATGGCCTGGCCGATGATCCTGCTCACTGGCTGGGGTGTCGGTCAGCTGATCGAGTCGGTTTCAACTCGTTGGGTGGAAGCCAGGCCGGGACGCGTCGTGTTGTCTCTGCTCGTTCTCACTGTTTTTGTGCTGGCAGTCTACAACACGATAAAGGCCATATATGGCTCCACGCCCCCATTCCAGGGTACAGAGCTATTGCAGCTGCAGGCGACTGCGTCGTTCCTTCTACCGCTTTTCTGCGCGATGGCTTCCGGAGCGCTGCTTGCCTACCTGATGAAGGATGACCTGGCAGGTCTGAGCATGATTGGATTATTTATCCTGGCGCTGATAGCGTTCGCATCGACCATCATCAATGCTGCATCGTTGGTATCCGCCAGCTCGGTAGCGGGTGCGCCAACGCTTACCCCATCCAGTTGGTTGAGGGTAGGCTTGTCACTTTCTGTCCTGATCGGCAGCATCTTTGGCATTGTTTATATTTCACGATCACGGCGTGGGAACAACGTGTTCGTGCAGCTTTTTATGCTGACTGTCGGCGGTCTGCTCGTCGTACAGACGGTGCGGACATCGTTTCGGGCAAATTACATACTTTATGACGATGCGATGGAATACCTGGTGTATGCGCACGGTGCAACAGGCGTTAAGGACGTCATGAAACAGGTGGAGGAAATTTCCGAGCGTACGGCAGGTGGACTGAATGCAGTCGTCGGGTACGATGCAAGCGCACCTGACACAGGTGTATCCTGGCCCATGGTCTGGTATCTGCGCGATTTCACGGCACTGCGCTCATTTGACCAGCCCACCCGATCCTTACGCGATGCTGTTGCGGTGATTGTCGACCAGAAAAATTTCGATAAGATCGAAGGCGCGCTGGGAGACGATTTCTACCGCTTCGACTATGTCCGCATGTGGTGGCCCAACCAGGATTACTTCAACCTCGATCGGGCGCGCGTACTGAATGCGATCACCAATCCCCAGATTCGCGAAGGCATTTTCGACATCTGGCTGAATCGTGATTACACCCTGTACTCACAGGCGACCGGCAGCTCATCCATGACAAAGACAACCTGGCAGCCTGCCGATTTGATGAGGTTGTACGTCCGCAAGGATGTCGCCTCTCAGATCTGGAATTATGGTGTTGGCCCATCGGAGGCGCCCGCCGCTGTGGATCCCTACGAAGCAGGGACGGTTATGCTGCCTGCCGATCCGATCTTTGGCGCCGAACACTATCCCCCGCTTGGGTTGAATGCACCGCGTGACATTGCGGCTGGTCTTAACGATGACCTTTACGTAGCCGACTCACGAAATCACCGCATCCTGCACATCGGATCTGATGGAGGTCTTTTGCATGAATGGGGAAGCTTTGGCGACTTGCTGTCAGGCGATGCTCCCATAGGAACATTTAATGAGCCATGGGGTGTCGCGGTTGGCCCGGATGGATCTGTATACGTTACTGACACATGGAATCATCGGGTACAAAAATTTACAGAAGATGGCGAGCCAGTCCAGACGTGGGGACAATACGGCCAGCCTTTGCCTGATGTTCCGGAATCGAGTTCCTCATTCTGGGGGCCGCGCGGGATCGCAGTCGATGAGAATGGTCACGTGTATGTGGCAGATACGGGTAACAAGCGTATTGTCAAATTCGACTCAGATGGCAATTATCTAACAGAGTTTGGAACGGCTGGCTTCGACCCAGGCCAGTTCGATGAACCCGTCGGGGTTGCGGTTTCAAATGATGGGACAGTCTTTGTTACCGATACCTGGAATCAAAGGATTCAATCCTTTATCCCGAGTGAAGACGGCATGGTCTTCCTGCCGCTTGCTCAATGGGATGTAAATGCCTGGTTCGGCCAATCCCTTGAAAACAAGCCGTTCATTGCAGTGGATGATAATAACAATGTATTTGTCACCGACCCTGAGGGTTATCGCGTCATCCAGTTTACCTCTGATGGACAGTTTCTAAGAACCTGGGGAGATTACGGCACCGGCGTGGATGAAATCGGTCTGGCTGCGGGCGTGGATGTTAACCCCCAGGGGTACGTCTGGGTCACGGATGCAGGCAACCACCGAATTCTGAGATATACATTGCCAGAATAGTAGACCAACCCATCTGCAAGAGAAACGAGACATGCCCTTTAATCAAAAGTCATGTCTCGTTATTTTGTACCATATCCACTGCCAGAACGGCTATTCCTCCTTTTTCGTCCCCCACCAGGCGAAAACACCTCCACCCAGAATGGCAAGAGCGATGATGCCAATGGCAATGCCTATTGTGCTGCCAGATAGGTTGTTCGGCGGCGCGGCAGCGGGAATTGTTTTGGTTGGGGTCACAGTTATCGATGCAATGGCAGTCGGTTGTGTCAGTGTAGATATTGCCTGTGATTCGGTTATTACGGAAGGTGCAGTGGAGGTTGGAACACCTTTTTTGATCAGCAGCTTACTACCTGGGTAGATATTATTATCGAACAGGTTGTTCAACCGTTTGATCTCATCGATCCTGGTATTATAAGAGATCGCGATCTGCCAGAGGGATTGCCCGGCTTTCACTTCATGGATGATATCCCCATTCTCATTAGGCGTGACAACCACAACTGGAATGATCACAGCACTCACGCCCGGAACAGTGGTGGGGACTCCGGCGACTGACGTCCCCAGGTCTTGCGGGATCCCGCTGTCTGTCGGGCGTGCAGCATCAATGACGAAGTACACCCTTCCTGCGTTGGCGGTCACTCCGGCACCAATCTCTGTCAGGTCGGCAGAGATCATTGTGTTCAAATGGAGCGCATCACCCATCCAGCGGTTTACCGCTTCCTGAGCAGGCATTCCTTCGTTCCCAGAGGTGATATTCTCAGATTTGAACCCACCCAGAGACAAATCTCCGGCAAGCGGATATCCCAGCGATAACAGGCGTTCGGACGCGGAAGGACCTCCGGCGCCAGTGTGGGATACGCGGCCGGTCGCGGCCAT